>JAZQJK010000172.1:0-12263 GCA_045541615.1 Bacilli bacterium | reverse complement strand
TTGTTGCATTTGTTTATATAGTAATTTTATTGATTTCAATGGTGCCAGGTGTAATCACTGGACTATTACAAAACTTCGAAAACTTATCTAGTAAACCTGCAGTGACTGTAGTGATATCTGCACTTCTGATATTCGGTTTATTACAATTCGGTAAAGAAGCACCTCAAATGGTATTCGATTTAATCGGTATAAAGAGTACGGGTATTCTTAAAGCAGCAGGTATACGTGGCATCAAAATGGCTGGTTCACTTGCAACTGGATTTGGTGTCGGTGCGACAACTATGACAAGACACTTTACTCGTGATTACAAAGATGCAATGAAAGATAATTTTGATGCGACTTTACAAGGAAGCGCTCGCTGGGCAAATATGCTTAAATCAAACGGTAAAGCACTTGGAGCAGGTGCTTGGGGTGCTTTTAAATCTATACCTAGTACAGGTATCGGAGTAGCTCGTGGTATGTATACAAATCGTACTGGTGGTTTTAAAAATATACGTGGTGTAACAGCATCTACAATAAACACACACATGGCAAGAGAAGGTTCGCTTACTAATAAAATTGGAGAATACGGTCATGATATAGCAGAAGGCTTTAAGAGTGGAAACAATATTGCTCAAAGTATTGGCAGAGCAGCAGGTGCTGCCGTTGAGCCGCTTACTTCTCCTGTAGTCGATTGGGCAACTGGCGGTGTATCTAATACTGGAAGGTTGAGTTCTATGGAAGAATATCTAGGACTATTCAAAAAAATCAAAATTAATAAAAGTGGCGATGCTATTTACAGTGATTTAGATAAGCAAAAGAGTAGAATTCTTGCAGAACAAGGTGTTGATGTAAAACAATTAGAAGCTAAACTTGACCATTATAGGAAAAATGGAGGTCCTCAAACACTTACAGATTACTTGCATAGTAGCCAATTTAGATATGATTTTAATGGGGCCAATCTTTCACCTAATATGAAAGAACAAGTTATTAATCTTGATAAATCTTTAAAAGAACGTGAGCAATTCTTGAAATATGACCAAGAAACTGATATTCGTAAACAATTGGAGGCTACTAAAGCATTAATTAAAAACAACAGTGATATTGCTGAATTAGCGAAGAATATTAAAGTTAAACTTGTCGATGACTCGGGAAATATCTTATATGAAAGAGATGCAAATGGAAATATAAAATATGATGATAAGGGTAGGGCAATAGCACAATCTGTTGCACTTATGGATTTTGATTTCGAAAAAATTAAATTTGATGATAAATCTAAAGCTACTCAAAATCAATATCTTATCAATGTCTACGATTCGCTTAAAGGTATTGAAAGTCGTGCTAAAGATGAGAAGAAAAAAATCGAAATCGAACAAGCAAAACAGTACACCGCGAAATCTGGTAACAATGATAAAAAATAAGAAAAGAGGAATAAAGGATGAATGGCAATTATTTAATTCCGGCAAATTCAAAAAAGTCGGAACTGATACTAGGGTTGTTTACTAAAATGGATTTAATATTGTTTCTGACAGGAGTAGGACTAACATTACTAATGATGCTAATCATAAAATCTGATTCATTCGTGGTCATGATGCTAGTCTTATTACCAGCGTTGATTTCAGCATTTTTAGTCTTTCCTATTCCACACTATCACAACGTTTTACAACTCATAATCAACATATACACATTCTACTTTGTAAAACAAAGAACATATAAATGGAGAGGTTGGTGTTACAAAAATGGCAGTAACAAATAAATACGCAGAAGATTGGTTACCACTAAAAGCTATAAATAATGGTATGATACTTTTAGATAACGGCTATTTAGTAACGGGGGTTAAGGTTGAACCTAAAAATATATTCATTTTAGACCAAAGTGTGCAAAATAACGTAATCGCATCACTTCGCACTTTTTACAATACACTTGATTACGAATTTTGGCTCATATGCGCGGGTAGACCGGTTGATATAAATGTCTATCTAGCCAACTTGCAAGTACAATACAACAATACGAATAATCAACAAGTTAGAAAACTTTTGATGCAAGATATAAACAAAGCAAATATGTTTATGAGTACGCAGATGAATGCGGTTGATACAGAATATTTTATACTATTTAAAGAAAAGAAACCGGAAATTATTCAAAAGAGACTGCAAAATCTCATAAGCGGTTTTGCCTCTTGTTCACTTAACAGCAAGCAAGTATCAAATGATGACCTCAGAATGCTTTTAGATAATTTCTTTGGTGGAGCAGAAAGTGCTAGATTTGGAGCGGTGACTAGTTTATGAACTTAAAAAGTGAAATAGCCCCTAAGGGTATGGAATTTAGACCAACTACATTTAGACTTGGTGATAAATATTGCACAATACTTTCAATAATAAGTTACCCTAAATTTATCGACCATGGGTATCTTGCCAATATCACAAATATACCAGGTGTCAAGGTTGTAATAAAACATATTCCAATTGACTTCGCTTTAATGCGTAAGATGATAGACAAGGAAATCGCCGATTTAAAAGATAGATTTCAAAAAGAAAACGACCATACATTACAAGAAAGAATAAGACAGGACTATGAATCTCTAGAGGTTTTCATTCAACAACTCGCTGCTTCAAGTGCTAGAATATTCGACTTTCAAATGCATGTCATGTTATCTGCTGATACTGAGGATGAGTTAGAGACTAAAAAGTTGGAGATTAAAACATTTATGACAGGAATGGACTTAAGAGGAATTCCTCTTATGTTTGAACAAGAAAAAGTCTTAAAATCTATGATACCGATATTTCCTAAACAGGACATCGAAGATAGAATAGGTACTCCAATACCATCAAACACAATTGCTGCGATGTATCCATTCGTGTTTGACTCTATTAAAGACCCGGGATTAAGTACACTTCTCGGTGTAGACTTCTCAGGTGGTGTAGTTCTTTTCAATCAATTCTTATATCAAATAAAAAAAGAACATAATAGAAATAATGCGAACATGCTCATATTGGGTGCATCTGGTTCAGGTAAATCGACTGCTGCGAAACTTCTTTTGAGGACTCACTTTAGAAATGAATATAAAGTAATCGCGATTGACCCTGAGGGTGAACTTGAAGAGATGTGTAAGAACTTCAATGGTGACTTTATCGACCTCGGTAAGGGCGGAGAATTCGGAATGATAAATCCACTAGAAGTAGTAGTCGATGGCGATGAGGATGCCTTAGGTAGAGCAAGCGCTAATACGATACTTACGAGAACGCTTTCTACATTAAAAGCATTCATGGTATACTACAGCCCTGGAATAGAAGAAGATGTACTAACACTTTTCAGCGATGTAGTTCAAGATACTTATAAGAGGTTTAACATAGATTTCAACACTGACTTCTCTAAATTCACAAGCAGTGATTATCCGACATTTGATGATGTCTATGCTACAATAAAAGGTAGATTACTGTCTATGCCAGAGAAAACTCGTGAAAAAGATGTGATGGAAAGACTAGAACTTAAAATTAGACCTCTCACTAAAGAACTAAGGTACTATTTCAATGGACATACGACTATTACTCCTGAGAGCAATTTTGTAGTGTTCAATATAAGAGATTTGATGAACAGCGATTCATCTATCAGAAATGCACTTTTCTTCAATATTTTAAAATATGCGTGGAGCCTATGTCTAGACAAAGATGTAAATACTGTTCTATCAGTAGATGAAGCGCACGTACTTTTAGGTAGTAGAAACGAACTAGGTGCAGAGTTTTTAGCACAAATCCAAAGAAGAAGTAGGAAATACAACACAGGAACTATCATAATTACACAACAACCTACTGACTTTGCCGCAGAAAATATTATAATGCACGGTAAGGCAATATTCGACAACGCGAGTTACTACCTAGCAATGGGACTAAAAAAACAAGCAGTTGAAGATTTATCTAAACTCATAGATTTAAACGAAAATGAGATGGAGACTATTAAGAGATTTAGTCAAGGACAAGGACTATTCGTATGTGGCAACAGACGCATGCAAATAAATGTGATTCTCACACAAGATGAACTCGATTCATTCGGTGCTGGTGGAGGATTATAAAATAAGGTGGTGATTTAACAGTATGGATTACAATGATTACGATTTCGACAATCAAGAAAAACAAAAAAATTCTATCATAAAAACCGGTATAAAGACCTTTTGGGGTAAATTACCAACTACTGTTAAATTACAGATAATAGGTGGGATAGCGGGTGCTATCCTTATTCTCGTTATATTAATCATAATAATAAGTACGTTCTCACAGACATTTTTAGACTATTCTAAATATATCAAAAATGGAAACGATATAGGAAGTGCTTACAGTGAATATTGGTTTGATTTTTGTGAAGAAGGTAAATCTAATTGTTCAGAAGAACAAATTGAAAAAGATAAAGAATTAATCGAATCCCAAAAAAGGTTTTATGATAAGTTAAATAAACTTATAACTAAGGAAAACTTAAGCGAAACTCATAGATATGTAGTATTATCTACTATATTTTACGATTTTGATATAACACTATTCTCAGAGGGGAATAACGCGTTTACATTAGATGAAACTGATGAGATAAATTATTCCCTCACTGATGTATATAAAGAGGAAACGGATTCGCTTAAAAGACTTATTAGACAATTTAAGGTCTATACAGCATACTGTGTATATGACTCAGTGATAGAGGAAGAAACAAGACAAGAACAGTTTGTATTAAGAGACCCTAATAACAAGATATATAGCATCAATTTCTTAAATCTGGTGACCTATAAACTTACTGGAACCTTGAAAAAAGATGGATTTGCTGATGCACAAAACTCATGTACTAATAATTATTTAAATGGTCATATCGAATTCAATGAAACTAAAGATAAAGAAGTTTCTATCGAAAATTACTATGATTATTTGATAAGCACTTCTTATTTTGATGAAAAGGTGCACCTAAAATCTTACTTTTATGAATATGCTAAGAAAAATGGACTCGATACAGTGAATCTTGCCACTTGGCCTGAGGATGATTTAAAGGTCGTCCGTGCGGAGATAGTAGAAAATATCAAGGAAATCGTAAAAGAGTATGAGGAAAGCGATAATGAGTTTATAACATATACGAAAGGGACAAGTTATTGGTGGCCGATTGGGTCAATAAACACAACTGTAGAAAATGATAGGACTTTCGCGACTGGTGACCCACAGTATACGGGTATTTCAAGTAATTATGGTTTAAGAGTACATCCAATCTCTGGAGAAACACATAAACATAGTGGAATAGATATACCGGGTGCTATGAATGAGACCAATATAATTGCCACTTTGGACGGAGTTGTAACTCAAATAAATAACAGTTGTGCTTCTTCTAATTCAAACGGTTGTGGTGCTGGATATGGTAACTATGTGATGATTCAAGATACTAAAGGAAATTTAAATATATATGCTCACATGTACCAAAATTCATTAAAAGTATCCATTGGAGACGCAGTTAAACAAGGTGAAGTCATAGGAAAAGTCGGAAGCAGTGGTAATTCAACAGGACCACATTTACATTATGAAATCAGAATAAATGGTCAAACAGTGGACCCACTAGATTACGTGAATCCAAATAGTCCAAGACCAATTACTTTTACAAATACTGACTTTAATGTATCTCGCTTTACAAAAGAAGAGTTCACAACAAAACTAAAAAATTACTACTCACGGGAAGATATATGCCAATCATCAAAAGCAGGGTGCATTTCATATAAAAATGATGTACTCTCGGGTGGTGCAGAAATAATATATGATATAGGACTATCTTACAATGTCAATCCAGAAATATTTGTCGCACGTACTGCACTTGAAGGATACAGTCCAGGAACTAATTATAACTATTTCGGTTTTACATGCTATAATTCAGGTAGTGCAAGTGACTGTTCAAGATTTAAAAGTTTTAATGATGCAGTCGATTCTTTCTACAAAAATGTATCGCGATACACTTCACTTGAGGAGATGATGTCAAAATACGCTTACTTAGGAGATTACTGGTATACAGGAAAACATTGGAGTCTAGGTGGATGTGCATATGCCGATTATATCTATCCAGATGGACTACCAGATAGAGTAAGTCATGCTTGTTCATATCCCGATGGATACTGTTCAAAATATAACACTAGTAAATGCATTCCAACAACTCTTGAAGATAAAAATGCATATACGGCATGGCAAGTCAGCAAAATGAATGATGTAATAACTAATATATTTGGAGGATAATTCTAAATGAAAGATGAAAATACAAAAAAAGATATTATAAAAATCACGCTTGCTCTTTTGGTGTTGGTATTCTTCATGGGATTAAAATTATATGATAATTATAGAGATGCTAAAATAGAGGCTGAAATCAGTAGTAAAAGAATTTTGGTTAAGGAACCTAGTAGATATTTCACTGTCATCGGTTGCATCGACAAATATTTAAAATACGTACAAAACAATGATATCGATAATATATGGACCATTTTAAACAGTGAATACAAAAATGAATTTAATATAAAAAAGGACTACATATATAATTACATTCCAAACTTAAATGATGGTGCAATTTACACATATAAGGGTTATGAAATGGAATCAAAAAAAGTGTCAAAAAATATAACTGAATATTATGTAAATGGTAAAATAAAGAGAACTATAATGGATGAATCAGATACATTTATAGACTATGATTTTACAGTGATTCTATATGAAAATGAGATGTTATTTTCGATAAGGCCGGGTGTTAAAAATGAAAACCAGTAATAAAAAAATTTATATCTTTCTAATCGCACTCGCTCTCTTTATAGGAATTTATATCGTCGCTAATAATTCAATACGTGGTACTTATACACCGGATTATAATTTAGATGATTTCTATGAGATGCCAACTAAAAAGGTTGAGGTAAATGAATATAGAGTCGTGACTAAATCTGAAAAAGAGATGCTTAATATTTATTTTAATACTTATATAACGGAGATATTTGAAAATGTCGATGAATCATATAATAGGTTAGATGAGGATTATAGAAATAAAAAATTTGGAGGGTTAAATTCATACAAAAATTACTTATCGAGTATTACAAAAGGGTTTACGAGTGTGCCTGAAATCGATAAATACTATATATCAAATTTAAAAGAGGAGACTATATACACTATAATAGATAAAAATGGGAATAAATATATATTTAAAATACGAGGAGTTATGGTGTTTGATGTTTTCTTCGATGATATCAATTAGGGAGGAATTATTTTATGAAACTTAAAATTAGAGTTAAGCAGAAAGATTTTCTATTCTTTGTACTGATATGTTTGCTTTTGCTTGCTGGATGTATGGTACTGTCAATTAATTTTCTTTCCTTCAGTGAAACGGGAAGCCTTGCAGGCCTAAACATATTTAAACATTTTTCACTTCGAGCTTTTGGTCTAGCATTCTTCCTTTTCATAATATCTCTTGTATTCATATTCATGAGTGTTTCAAGTACAATATTTGACTTCGAAAAAGGTGCATTGGGTCTAGTATTTGGTGAAAAAGAAGAAAAAGGTTATAATAGGTGGACAACTGTTAAGGAAATGAAAAGTGCTTTTGGTATTAAACCTGTGAAGGTCGATAGTCCGACGAGTGAAGCTGGTGGAGTTGTCATGATAAATGATGGCAAGACTATGTGGGTTGATGATAGTGAGTACCATACTCTTATAATAGGGCAATCTGGAAGTGGTAAAACAACCGCACTCGTAGACCCTCAAGTGTACAGTTTATCGAAAAACGGCGAAAGCATGATAATTACTGACCCTAAGGGAGAAATCTATAGAAAACATGCGAATAGATTAAAAAAATTAGGATATAAAACCATTGTTATAAATTTTAGAAACCCAAGAGAAGGTAATGCTTGGAACCCTCTGACCATTCCATATAGAATGTATAAACAGGGGAAAACTGATAAAGCAAAAGAATTACTCGAAGATATAAGTCAAAACATACTCATAGACCCTAAAAATACTAACGACCCGTTTTGGGAGAAAAGTGCATCCGATTATTTTTCAGGTTTAGCACTCAGTCTTTTTGAAGATGCAAAGGAAAATGAAGTAAACATCTCATCAATTAGTCACATGGCTACTGCAGGTGAGGAGAAAAACGGTATTTCGACATTTGCAAAGGATTATTTCACTTTAAAAGGCGAGATGACAAGTGCTTATGAATATGCGAAAGCTACAATTGCGGCACCTAACGACACTAAATCGAGTATACTCTCAGTATTCCAAAGTAAAATTAGAATTTTCTCTACACGTGAAGAACTCTCAGAAATGCTCTCGTACAGTGACTTCAACATGGAAGATATCGGAAGAGAAAAGACAGCAGTGTTTTTAATAGTACATGATGAAAAGACTACATATCACTCACTCGCAACGATCTTTATTAAACAACTCTATGAGGTTCTAATCGATGTCGCCCATAAAAATCCAAATGGTGAACTAAAATACAGAACAAACTTCATATTAGATGAATTCGCGAATATGCCAGAACTCAGAGATGTCACTTCAATGGTCACGGCCGCACGTAGTAGAAAGATACGTTTCACTTTCATAATCCAAAACTTTGCCCAACTCGATGAAGTATATAATGAGAAAAAAGCAGAGACAATAAGGAGTAACTGTGGAAATACGATATACCTTTTGACAAACGAGTTATCAGCCCTTGAAGAGATAAGTAAACTGTGTGGAGAAGTCAAGTCAAAAGAGAAAGATAAAACCGTATCAACTCCACTTGTCACTGTCACTGACCTTCAAAAGATGAAGAGAAATGAAATCATAGTTATCAGGATGCGTATGAGACCATTTAGAACAGTATTAAAGGGTAGTTACGATATCGATTGGGGAGAAAATTTTGAAAATGCTACTATTCCAGAAAGAGAGATGTATCCTGTAAAAATCTTCGACATCAAGCAGTTTGTCAAGGAAGAAAAACGTAAAAAAACAATGGAAGCAATTGGAAAAACTGATGATGGTTTCATTGGAAGTCCAAAAAAAGAGATGCCCCCATTCATGAGTGGTAATCCCTTTGCAAAATCTCCATTTGATGATAAACCTGTCGATATAGATGAACTCATTAAAAATATCGATGCTCAAATCGCAGAACTCGAAAGAGAACAAGCTGAAGAGGAAGCCAAGAAAAAAGAAAAGAATGACCCACTTACCTTCCAAAAATCAGACCCATTTGGTGATGACTTACCTTTACCTTTTGGACCAATGAATGAAAAAGATAAAATCAATTATGATAAACCGATACCAAAAGTGAATTCAGATAATAGAGTTACAGTGGATAATTCTAGTGTAGTAGTGAGCAACCAAATAGTGACTGATGACCAATTCTTCGATGATTTCTTTGGAGATGATGAATAAAAAACAAACTTAACAAACTTTTCTAAGTTTTGTTTTTTCTTATTACAAATGTTAAAACAATTAGAATATATATAAATAGAGGTGAACTTATGTTAGATGATAGATATAAGTCTACAAATAGGGCGAGTATATTAGGTATACTAAGTAATATATTTTTGGTTATAATAAAGTCAATAATTGGTCTTATTACAGGAAGTCAAGCGATGATTGCTGATGCAGTAAATAGTGCTGGAGACATCTTCTCCTCTATGATGACTTACATTGGCAATAAAATAGCGAGTAAACCCAGAGATGAAAAGCACAATCTTGGACATGGAAAAGCCGAGTATATTTTTTCGATGTTTATAAGTATTTCAATGATATTTATTGGGTTTAAACTTCTTTCATCATCGATTCAAACGATCATAGATGGAAACGTACCTATCTTTTCCTGGATTTTAATATTAGTATGCATTATAACTATAATAATAAAATTAGCACTTTATATTTATACAAAAAAACTATCATTAATTTATGATAATCTACTTTTAGAAGCTAACGCCAAAGACCATAGAAACGATTCTATTTTAACGTTTTTTACGCTTCTTGCAGTAATTCTCAGTTCTTTAGGTATAACGTGGTTTGATGGTACCGTTGGAATAGGTATATCAGTATGGATATGTTATACAGGATATAAAATTTTTAAACAGAGTTTTGATGTACTTATGGATAAAGCAATTGATGAAGAAGATAAACAAAAAATACTTAAAATAATAGATGCACATCCCGAAATAAAAAAAATACAGCATTTTAATTCAACTCCAGTCGGTTATAAATATCAAATTTCTTTTACTATTTATGTAGATGGAAATCTTTCGACATTTGAAAGTCATAAAATAGCGAACGATTTAGAAAAAGAAATAATTAGCAAACTCGATGAAGTTTATCTTGCAGTTATACATGTAAATCCTATATAATAGTTTTAGAAAAGAGGAAAAGTTATGTCCGATATAATAGAAGCACTTTTAGACTTGGTATTAGATGCCAGTATTGAAGGAAGTAAAAGTGAGAAATTACCTAAACCACTTAGAATATTGTGTATATTGATAATTGCAGTTTTTTACATCGCATTAGTCGGTTTAATGATACTTTTAGGTTATACATTCCAAGATACCAGTGCATTATTAGGAACTTTGTTTTACGGCATAGGAATTATACTCACATTCTATGGAATATATAAACTAAAAAAACATTTTAGCACAAAGAAAAAATCCAATAATTAAATTTGGATTTTTTTATCTACCAACACCTATTTTTCTATAAACTTCATCGAGTTTGTCTTTACAAATAATGCTCACTTTTTTGTTACTCTCATCGAGTACTTTATCTATAACACCACTTGATATGACTTCTTTATATTTTGATTGGAGTCCTTCTAAAAATTCTACTACAGTGTCTGCAACGCATCTTTTAAATTCTCCATAATTAGAATTTTTAAATTTTATTTCAGCATCTTGCATTGTCATACCGGTTAGTGAAGTATAGATGGTTAATAGGTTGGATATACCAGGTTTATTTTCAGCATCGTATTTTACCACTGATTCACTATCTGTAACCGCGGACATTATCTTCTTGCGAGCTATTTCTACATCCTCTAAAAGCATGATACATCCCTTGTCATTTTCATCTGATTTACTCATTTTTTTTGTAGGGTTTTGTAAATCATATACCTTAGCACCTTCTTTAGATATTATAGGTTCAGGTACTTTAAAGGTTTCGCCATATTTATTATTGAATCTTAGAGCAATGTTTCTTGCAAGTTCTACGTGCTGTTTTTGGTCTATTCCAACAGGTATTACATCCGCATCATAGATAAGTATATCGCTTGCCATTAATACTGGGTAAGTAAATAGACCACACGAGATTGATTCATTTTCTTTACCTTGGGTTTTATCTTTATACTGCGTCATTCTCGATAATTCACCCATATAACTATTGCACTCTAAAACCCATGAGAGATTTGTATGGTAAACGTTTTCAGATTGTATGAATAGTGTCGTATACTTAGGGTCTAAACCACATGCGAGATATATCGCCATTATATTTTTAATTCTTCTTTTGAGTTCCTCAGGTTCATTATGGATTGTAAGTGCATGCAAATCCGCGACAAAGACAAAAGTCTCATAGTCCTTTTGCATCTCAACGAATTGTTTTATTGCACCGATATAATTACCTAATGTTAACTCACCAGTAGGTTTAATTCCAGATAGTAAACGTTTCATAAAAAACACCTCAAAAGTATTGTAACACAAAAAATGCATAAGTGACAAAAAAAAGTGAATTTAAGCATTGTTTTGATTAAAAAAATGTGATAAAATCTACTTGTACTTGCCTCCGTGGTGGAATGGTAGACGCGTTGGACTCAAAATCCAATGGCAGCGATGCCGTGTCGGTTCAAGTCCGACCGGAGGCACCAATTTGATAGAAAACTCGAACTCTTATAAGTTTCGATAATAAATAGACAATCATTTCTTAATAAAGATGTGATTTTTTTCTTGTTTAGAAAAATTATTTAAAAAAAAATAATTAAAATGATAAGGGCTACCAAACAAGAAATTAGAATGGAAAAATCATCTAAGAAAGTGATTAGAGTTTATATGTGAATTTTGTGGAATTAACCAATTATTACTAATGGTAATTTAAAAATAATAGATAAAACTAATCTTACATATCTGGAGACACATAGAATTACAATCAATACTATAACCTTTTTAACTTTTATTTATTCTAAAGATTTTTTGTTGAAAACTTTCTTTATCTTGATGATAAAACAAAGTAATGTGTTATAATATGAGATAATTAATTTGGTGGTGATGTTATGCAAAAAAACAATGTTATTTCATTTGT
>JAZQJK010000171.1:0-3362 GCA_045541615.1 Bacilli bacterium | reverse complement strand
CCTCACACCTAATATTATGCCAACAATGAGTAAAATTATTAATAAAATATTCACACATATTGGCAAATACACTTCCAAAAATTCTAACACATCAATCACCCTTTCTTAGCATACAGAGAATCTATTAAATCGAATAGGTCTTCCTCTCCGATTGCTTCATGTTCATCACCTTGACCATCATCATCTATAGTTAGATCGATGTCAGCATCTAAATCTTCCATTTTAAACAGTTCCTCACCTTTATCTATCAATAAATCATCTATGCTTAACCCATCATCAGAAAAGTCCAATTCTTCTTCAGTTGGTACTTCATCTAAAATATCAGATTCTATATTTTTACTGCTTTTTTTGGCTAAATTATCATCGATTCCTTCTTCAAGTGAACCATACGCTTTTTTGCGTACACTATCGAGGTCGACTTTTTCAGCACTGAGTCTCGTATTGAGCGCATCGGTTTTAACTGATATATCTTCTTTTTTATAGTTTTCATTTAATATTCCATATACTGGAGATATAATCGGTGAAATCGTAAAAGGCTTTTTCGGTTCATTTGTAGAAATTTGAGAAAGTCTACTTGCACTTTTAGAACTGTTATCTTCTTTCGGTTTGTAACTAGTAGATGATAAGTAATCAAAGCCCCTTTTATTTCGCGATTCATCTTTTGGTTTACTATCTTCTTTTTTCTTGGTGCGACTCATCTCTTTAACTTCCGGTTCCTCATCATCAAAAAACGGAAATGTAAAACTATTAGTCTTGACTTCTTCTCTTGCTTCTTCCTTTAGTTTAGGCATATCGAAAAGGTCCTCATCATCTTTTACTTTATCTATTTTTTGTATTACAACTTCTTCAGTATTTTTTGCTACTTCGATTTTCTGAGTTTTTTTTGGTTCACTAGTTTCTTTTGTAATCACTGGTATTTCAACCGTTTCCTCATCGAAAAGTATATCTTTTAATTTATCAAATAATCCCACTCTAATCACATCTTTCTATTTTATTATGTCATAATCCGGCACGAAGTTCTCTTCGATATTATCGAATTCTTCGACATACTCTAAAAAATTACTCGTATCTGTACCAGTAGTTTCAAAGATATCTACTTCTTCTTCTCTATAACTGAGTACCGTATCATTTGATAGATTTACAAGGATATCATCATTGTAATAAATGCTCGATAAAAGTACCATCGCCTTAATGCAGGCATCTTTTATATCCTTTTCATCTACCATTACCTCTATTTTAGCATAATTATACATGATTTCAACTAAATATTTATCATCTTTTTGATTAATTTCGACATACCCGAATTTTTCGCTTGTCTCAATAGCCCTACTGAAATAACTCTTATCGCTTTCTTCATAGTCTTGTTTTGTTTTATTTAGATAACTTATTAAATCGATATATAAATAGAAAGAATAATCTTTTGTTCTAATTTCCTCATTATATTCTTTTGACTTTTTGACATACATCCCAGATGGCAAGTAAAATTTGTAACCCGTTCTGTACGTATTGTATATTTCCCTATCAGATTTTACTACCTCATCAATCAGTGCATCTAAACTGCTCTTATTCACATTAGCACATCCCGTTATGAGAAAGGCAATTAAAAATAATAAGATAAAACGTTTCATATTCCACCTTCATTCAAACTTATTGTATCACACTTTATCTATTTTGCCTACTTTTATGTGCTTCTAGATACTTTATAGTAAATCCGGAATTACCAAATTTTCTCTCATACTCGGTTTTTACATTTGGTTTATCACTCTTCCAAAGGTCTAATATTATCTCATCGAATTTGTAACCATAGTTATTTAGTTCTATAAGTGAACTTTCAAACAGACTGTCATTGTCGGTTTTTTGGATGATTTTTGCATCGCCCTTAAATAATAAATCATATTCTTTAAGAAAATCAGCATATGTAAGTCTTCTTTTATAATGGCGTTTTTTTGGCCATGGGTCTGAGAAGTTTAAATGTATTAAATCGATTTCCTGAGAAAATATTTTGCTCAAATTTATGGCATCCTCTCTTATCACTTTCACGTTTGGTAAGCCTCTTTCATCTAATTTTTGTACTGCTCTTACGAGTACACTTTCGTACTTTTCTATGCCAATAAAATTGATATTTGGGTGCATCCTAGCCATACCGAGGATAAAATCACCCTTACCCATTCCTATTTCTATTCTGATTTCATTTTCATTTTTAAAAATTTCTTTCCATTTTCCTTTGTAATTTTCTGGACTTTCTATAAAGTATTCTGAATTTTTCAAAATTTCTTCTGCATCTTTAACATTTCTTAAACGCATAAGTATAACACCTACTTTCATGTTTCATATAATATTTATGAGGGGGTATTTATGAAAAAAGAACGCAATGCCTTTTTCCAAAATCAAACTGCGAGTACATATTATTATCCAACTAATTCCATGCCAGTAAATATGCCTATGAACCAAAATATCGGATATCCAATGGCAACGGAATCTAGCAGTAATTTTTATCAAGGCCCAATTATTGCACCTGTTCAGTCGGGTATGAACGATTATACGAGTGAAATCGAGTCAAGACTTGCTAAGATTGAAAGGCAAATGAATAGACTCGATATGAGAATATCTAAACTCGAAAATGAGATATCAAATCCGATTAGTTCTTCAAATGACTACGCACCTAATAATATGTACATGGTCTAATCTTTTAAACTTACTTTACCTAGGGTAAGTTTTTTTACTATTTCTTTGAGTCTTGGTCCAAATATATCTTGAAATATTTTAAGTTTATATCCGATGACTATATAAATAATGCCACCTACTAAAGTATTTAGAACTATCATTAAAATACAATAAAACGTACTCGATAAATCAAAACTTATAAAGTAGTTAAGAACACATAATCCTAGAGTCATACAAGCAGATGGAATTAATATTTTAGCACCCATTATATATGTACTTTTAAATGACATACTATGATTTTTCTTTAAGTCTCTAGTTGCAATCTTTATTGAGATTAAGTACCCGAGTACAGTTGCACATATCGCACCCCAATATGCAGGTATACCTATTTTGTCAAATAACAAAATGAATGGTATATCTAGTAAAGCATTAACACCAAAACCTACGAATACACTTGTATAAACGGTTTTATATTTATTTAAAGATTGCATAGTATTAAAGGTTATCGAATATAAGTTTGCAAATATAGCGCTTAAAACCATTACAGAAAGGACAATCGGTCCATGCGTACTTGCACCATAAAAGATAGTCCAAACCGGCTCGGATAGTATGCATAATCCTAAAGCACATGGAATTGATATGACTAGTATGATTTGGTATGATTTATTTATTTTATTGTTTAAGTCGGAGGCCAAGCG
>JAZQJK010000170.1:0-3990 GCA_045541615.1 Bacilli bacterium | reverse complement strand
CTATACATCTTTTGAATTACTTTAAATTCATATTCTATTAATGAGGTATCGATATATAGTGAATCCCCTTTTATAACTAGGTCATAGACGTTCTCTTCGTTCGCCTCTATTTCAGTGTTCTCAACTAAGTACTCATATGTCCCATCGTTATACTCAAAATGATTACTATCGATGGTTTTACCGTTTATTATAAAATCGATGTAATCTATAGAATAATTAGTCTTAACTTCTAAATAAATTGTACTAGTCATGACAAACTTATTGGGATTTTTAACCAAAAGTGACCCCGAATCTAAAATTTCATAATTTTCAAGTATTCTTTTAGTATCTGTTTCATCTTTACCATATAGAACAACTAAATCTTTAGGTGGTGTAGACCCGTATTCCGCAATTGATGCATATGATGACAAGTTGTTGTTGACTAACCCGATATAACTCACACAGAGCATTATCAAAATACAAACTACTTCCACACAATTTTTAAATATAATTTTATTTATTCCCCTTAAATTCATAACCAAAACCCCTTTGATTGGTGCATATAATACCACAAAAGGATGTATTTGTCAAATCTAGTAAAATTTTTTCTATTCTTTATGATTAATTTGTGATAATGTCTTAAGTAAAACTTGCGAAAATGTCACTTTATTTGTGCTAAATAAAGTGACAAGTTTAACCTCTTAAAATATCTTTATAAGAATAGTAAGACCCAAATAAGACATCTATCTTTTTTAAATATTTAAAAACCCCTGTAAGTGCAGGGGGTGTATGACTTTTTGGTGGAACCGAGCGGACTTGAACCGCTGTCCAAAGTACATTCAGAATAACGTCTACAAGTTTATTTGGAATATAAGTTTCATCATTTTTATAAGCTTCCAACGGCCCCAAAATGACTGAGTTTAGAAGGAAATTTCAACTAGATAACCTAAACAATCATTTAGTTATAATCCGATGATATAAATCCCTAACTTAAAACTCGGATAATTTTAAGAAGGAATGCACTGTGCCTCTATTAGGCAAAAGAAAGTGCTGGTGCGCCAAATGCGCTTCTTGTTTTGTCATTTAATTTAATTGTGTTCGTTAAAGATGAACTTCTACTTGCAATTAGACCAAATCCATACTCTGTCGAAACCATTATACGGCCCCTTGAGTAATTAGATTATATCAAATTGTATGCAAAAATTCAATATTTGAAGTTATTTTTCAAGAATTTTAATATCCATTCGCACGTCTTAAATCTCGTTCTTTAATGCTTTCCCTCTTATCATACAATTTTTTACCACGTGCTATGCCAATTAAAACCTTTGCATAGTTTCCCTTGAAGTAGAGTTTCAATGGTACGACAGTTATACCAGTATTTTTTAATTCTTCTCCTATTTTTTTTATCTCGCTTTTGTGCAAAAGAAGTTTACGGGTGCGCCTTTCATCATGATTAAAGCGATTGCCCTCTTCATACTTAGCAATATACATGTTTACGATATAAACTTCACCATTTTTAATAGTGACATATGCATCATTGAAGTTGGCACTTCCTTTTCTTATCGATTTTATCTCTGTTCCTGTAAGTACTATTCCTGCTTCAAACTCTTTCTCGATAAAATAATTAAATCTCGCTTTTCGGTTGTTTATTTCCATTTTTATCATCCTTAACTAATTCAAAGTCGATAGTCTTATTCGTTTTATTTGCCCCAACGACTTTGACTTTAACCTTATCCCCAAGTCTATACATTCTTCTCTTTGTCTCGCCAATCATCGCCATAATGTCCGTATTGTATGAATAATAATCATCTTTTAAAGTACTGATGTGTACTAAGCCCTCGATTAAGTTGTCGAGTTCAACGAACATGCCAAAGTTTGTCAGTCCAGAAATTTTACCTTCAAATTCTTCTCCGATATGACCTTCCATATATTCAGCCATTTTCATATCATCGACTTCTCTTTCGGCCATAGTAGCCTTGACCTCTCTATCACTGGACTGCGTAGCAATATAATCTAGTTTAGTTTCTAAAGCATTGATTGTCGCGTTGTCCATTTTATTCTCGAAAAGATAAGTTCTAAGAAGTCTATGTACAGTTAAATCTGGATATCTTCTAATCGGACTCGTAAAATGTGTATAACACTCACTACCTAATCCAAAGTGACCGACGTTCTCTTTTTGATATTTTGCCTTTTTCATGCATCTTAGTAAACTAGAAGAGAGCATTTCATATTCTGGTTTATCACTCAATTGACTGAGTATATTTTGCATAACTCTAGGTGTGATATCTTTAATTTTTCCAGTGAGAGTATATCCCAAAACAGAGACAAGTTTTAAAAAATCCGCAATTTTTTCTTCATTCGGTATGTCATGAACCCTATATATAAAAGGCAATTCTAGATTATGGATTGCAGTTGCAACAGTCTCATTTGCGACAATCATAAAGTCCTCTATCAACTTCTCTCCTTCACCACGTTCACGTTTTTTAACCTCAACTGCTCGACCATTCTCATCACATATGATTTTTGCTTCATCCAAGTCGAAATCGATATAACCGCGACTTATTTTCTCCTTTCTGAGAATATGGGCAAGTTCTAGCATTTCCTTTAAAGTACCAGCATACATCTCATAACCACTTGGAATGACATCTTTCATAAGTATTTGATTTACATCACTATAAGTCATCTTCTTGTGAGATTTAATATAACTTGGAAATATATCATAATCGACTACTTTTCCACGGGAATCTATTTCCATTACGCATGACTCAGTAAGACGCACTACACCTTCATTTAAAGAACAGATGCCATTAGATAGTTTGTGTGGGAGCATAGGTATTACAGTATCAGCTAGATATGAACTCGTTCCACGGTTTAAAGCATCTTCATTAAGACTAGTGTTTTCCTTTACATAATAACTTACATCCGCGATGTGTACTCCGAGTAAATAATTATCTCCACGCCTTTCAAGGCTAATCGCATCATCGATATCCTTCGTGTCTGCTCCGTCTATCGTAAATATAATTTTATCCGTTAAATCGCGCCTTCCCACGAGTTCTTGAGGACTCACCTCTGTCGGAATTTCTTCAATTTCTTTTAATGTCTTTTCACTAAAATCCGGATAAATCTCATGCTTATAAGCAATAGTCAAAATATCAACACCAGCATCATCTTTATGTCCTATCACGGAATCAACACTTGCGAGATAGTAATTTTTTCTAACTTCTTTAATAATACTTGCAACTATGACAGTTCCATCGACACAATTTTTAGCACTTTTTTTATCTAATTCGATGATTAGTTGGCGTTTATCTTCTAAGGACATGAAAGGTTTACCATGAATATAACGAACTTCTCCCACTAAGTTATTGAGATTTCTTTTAACAATTCTCATAACTCTTCCTTCGAGTTTAGGTTTTCTTTGCATTATCTCGACAATAACAGTATCACCATCGATTGCACCATTTAAATACATCCTTTCGATATGTACATCTTCCCCTGGTAAGAGTAGAAATCCAAACCCCTTAGGATTGACATCGATTTCTCCAACCTTTATATCTTGACAATTTTCAAAGAGAATATATTTACCCTTATTAGTATAATAAATTTCACTGTTTTGTACGAGTTCGTTCAGCACTTCTTGTACTCTTTTAATCTCATCAACAGTTAAATCTCCAATTAATGAACACAGTTCTTCGGTAGTCACTGCGTTTTGTTGTAGTTTTAATGTATCTATTACTCTATCTTTCATTAGCATCACACTTTCTTTTTTATTTTATACTTTTCATTTCATTAGATTGCCTCAAACACTCAGTAAAATTTTCAATTTCCTTTATCATGAGTTGATTAGCCACCTTATAGTTGTTTTTCTTTTTATAAAATTCGATTAAGTGACCCATTTTAATTATCTCTTGTTCATTATCAAAATACTCTCTATTTCTCATTTCATTTAAAAATAACCCCATCAATTTTTTCGAGTACTTCAAATTCATCTTTAAGGTCGATATCTCTATT
>JAZQJK010000169.1:0-4959 GCA_045541615.1 Bacilli bacterium | reverse complement strand
ATGGAAACGCACCTAGTTCCCCAGTGCAAGAAGTTTAATTTTCAAAATATGATTAGTTTTATTAGTTTTTAGAAAAGAAGATTTCAAAAATGTAAATGAACACTGGGGAACTAGATGCGTTTCAAACATCTAGTTTAAATTAGTTGATTTGTCTTTTTTTTATGTAAACACATAAACCGGCAATACCTAACAATGCAATTCCACCTAATATCATATAACTTGATACACCATCAAAAGTTTGAGGTGTATTAGCATTTTCTACTGCTTTATCTTCATATGCAAGTGCATAGATAGAAAATTTATTCGTATCAAATGTTATGTAATTCCCATCAGAAGAAATTTTTGCTGGTAATGTTTCGAGCACACCATCATGTTCTCTTATTATTGTATATACGCGGTTGATATTTTTGTCGGTATTTTTTAAATTATCTGGTAATAGTATTTTTAAAGTAATGCTGTCTGTTAGTTCTTCTATACTAGTTACATAATTATCATTTGCAGAATTTAATATATCTAATGATACATCAAAGTATTTACTTATGATAGAGTTACCTTTTTTATCTTCAAATGACTTTAACAGTTCAGGTGCCTTTTCTTCGAATCTCTCCATGTCGATATCACCAATATATACAGATACCTTTGGTTCAATATCTTTAAGTTCCTCTAATAAAGTTTCATCTTTTAAAAGTGTTTCTTTTATAATTTCATCAGTTTTAGTTGCATCTTCTACGATGAGTACTGCCTCTTTTTCTACTATGGCATCTTCTTCAGAAGGTATTTCAGTTTTGATTATTTTGTCAAATTCTACGCTTACTGTAACGTCACTTTCAGGCATAACGAATTTATTATCTTTAACTTCAGTTCCTTCTACCTTTATCGATTTAACTTCATAAGTAGATGTTGGTTTAGTAGTAATCGTAACTGTTTCACCTGGTATTGCAGTTTCTTTATCTACTGTAAATGTTCCATTTTTAGTTTCCGCGCTAGTGACTTTATAGAGTTTATCTACTATATATTTTTCGCCAATTTTTCTAGATGCATAACCATCTTTAACATAGTCACTTACATCTTGATTATATGTACCACCTTCAGCAGTTACGTAGCCTAAAAGAGTCGTATCTTCTTCACTCATAATATTAAAAGTTCCGCCTTTTACTGTAGCTTTATATTGTACACCATTATACTCAAAACTATTTAATGCACAATAACTACCATTAAAAGTACCACCTTCGATTGTCACGTGATTCCAGTTTCCAATAATATAATAACCGGTTTCTGCTTGATTGTATGTACCACCCTTTATGACTAAAGTACCAAGATTTACAGATGTTCCAATACCATAAAGCCCAGGTATATTGACTGTACCATCACCTTCGATTGTTAAATTTCCCTTAACAGTAATTGCATAATTACTGTGGTCTAATAAATTAAGAGTTTTACCATTCAAATCTAAAGTGATTTCATTACCCTTTGCAACCAATAATTGATTTTCTAATGTTATAGTTTCTGAATTTAATCTACATGTTGCTGCCTTTTGTTCAAAACACTCTCTCAATGTGGCCTCATCGGTCACATCATAAGTCTCTGCTGAAACATTAGTGACTAGCAGTGTTGCCCCCAAAAATCCGAATAAAAATTTTTTCCAATCTTTCATAATACTCCACCTATTCTATAAATATTTTACCATGTATTAAATTTTTTTCAATAATTATTTGTAATTTTTGACAAGTTTTTACCATTTACAGTTTTATGATTGACTTATTTAAAAATTTTTTTCTAATGATGATTTTTGTGATATTATTATATTGGTGGTGTAAATGAATAAAAATAAACTAGCAATAGAAAATATATTAATAGTAATATTTTTGATGTTTTTTCTCATGACTATGATAGTATCATTACATAAGACAGTTGATTGGTTTATGGAAAAAAAGAAAATCGAATCTCAGTTAAATGAGATAAATAAGGTAGTAGAAATAATAGAAATCGAGGATTCAGATAACACCTTTATAATTGAAAGTGCAAGTGATGAGGAAACAACTGATATCGAGGAAAGTGATATAGAAGATGCAAAACCAACTGTTCCTAGTGGTCCAAATCATTATGTAGATTATATAAAAATGAATTTAATAGATGTCGATTTTTCAGAATTAAAGAAAATAAATCCGAATACTAAGGGCTGGATACAGGTAAATGGCACTAATATAAATTATCCTTTTGTCCAATCGGGTGACAATGATTATTATTTGACACACGCGTTTGATAAATCTTATAACTCCGCGGGATGGGTATTTCTAGATTATAGAAATGATATTAGTTCAACAGAGAAAAATACGATTATATACGCGCACAGTAGACTTGATAAAACGATGTTTGGTTCACTAAAAAATATACTTACAAACGGTTGGCTTCAAAATACTGAAAATTATGTCATAAAACTCTCAACGGAGAAAGAAAATACCTTATGGCAAGTTTTTAGCATTTATCACATACCTACCACAAATGATTATATAAGAGTAAATTTTCTAAATGACAATGACTTTTTAGAGTTCAGTACGACTCTTTTAAATAGAAGTCTATTTGATTTTGGTACAAGTGTAAATGGCGAAGATAGGATTTTAACATTATCGACTTGTTATAATAAGCAAGAAAAACTCGTATTACACGCGAAATTGATTAAAAAAGAGATAAAATACTGATTTCGATAATCGGTTTTTATTTTGATAAATTTAGATGGCACACTTGTATAAATGATAAAGTTGTTGTATAATATTTTTAAGAATAAAGGGCGTGATGATATGTTTGAAGAGCAATTATTAGGTGGTACTAGTTCTAGTTCTACTCCTATTGAGAAATCAAAAACTTTTAGCAGTGTTGAATCTGTTACTAAAAATATATCTAACGCTAATCTTTCCGATGTTATCAAGTTCGATTATGAAAATACCCCTATTGTGGATATAGTAAATGATATGCTAGTCGATGCTATTAAGAGAAACGCTTCCGATATTCATTTCGACCCTTTTGAAGATGGTATTCAGATAAGAATTAGGATAGATGGCAGTTTACATAATTATACGACTGTGCCTCTTTCTATGAAAAAGAATATGATTACTCGCGTTAAGATAATTTCAAACATGAATATAACTGAATCACGACTTCCTCAAGATGGTGCGATTAAAGGACTCATCTCCGATGTCACAGTGGACCTTCGTGTATCTTGCTTACCTACTAATATGGGAGAAAAAATCGTTATTCGTATTTTGGATTACTCTATGTCTAGTGCTGGTCTTGAAAACTTGGGTTTCACTAAAGAAAATTACGAACTCGTACAAAAGATGATTTCAATTCCAAATGGTATAATCTTAGTGACAGGTGCAACTGGTTCAGGTAAGTCGACAACGGTTTATGCAATGCTTCAAAGATTGAATACAGAAAATAGAAATTTGATAACAGTTGAGGACCCTATAGAAATGAATATTGATGGAATAAATCAAGTTCAAGTAAACAGTGATATCGGTATGACTTTTGGTAGTGCTTTAAGAAGTATTCTTCGTCAGGACCCAGATATAATAATGATTGGTGAGATACGTGACTCTGAAACAGCTAGAATTGCAGTACGTTCGGCGATTACTGGTCACTTGGTTTTATCTACAATACATACTAATGACTCTCTTAATACTATTGAAAGACTACTCGATATGGATGTCGAAAGATATCTCTTAGGTGCTGCGATATCTGGTATTGTTTCTCAAAAATTGGCAAGAAAATTATGTTCGAATTGTAAGAAATTAAGACCTACTAACAGTTATGAAAAAGAAGTTTTTAAAAGTGCAATTGGACTTGATGTCAATGAGATATATGAGGCAAAAGGTTGTATGCAATGTAATGGTGGGTATGCAGGTCGTATTCCTATACATGAAGTACTGCTTATAAATCAAGAAATTAAAGATGCAATATCTTCTGGCCTATCTAAATCAAAACTTAGGGAACTCGTATTTAATGAGAACTCTCAAATAAATACGATGCTTCAAGATGGGCTTAGAAAGGTTTTAACCGGAGATACTTCGTTCGATGAGATATTAAGACTCATACAGTTAGATGATGAAAAACTTAATTCTTACGAATCACTCGGCATGCATACGAACGTTAAACCAAAGGAAGAACAAGTTGAAGAAAAAAAAATTTTACCAAATAAAAATGAACTAGAGACATTCAGTTTCTAGTTCTTTTAATCTTCTTGAATTTAATAAGCACAAAGTTTATAGTTTCTTTAATAATAGAAACTATGATTGCAACCCTTAATACTTACGTTTACTTCTTACCTATTATGTGACAATAAATACCATATGAATGTCAAAAAAACTGATGAAATTATTAAATTTTAACTTTGACATTTTTATTAGTTTTTATATTAACATTTATAACATTTTCTACTTTTGAACCCTTTATTTACCTTCCTTTATCAAAAACTGTCCTTAGTTAAGTTGAATATGGATTATCTTTTGTCCCCAACCCTCTTAACTGTTTTGAGTATTCAGTGGTCAGTGATATAACCGGTGCGACGCCAAACGCATAGCCCACATCGTCGATGTAGACATAATAATAGAAATCCACGGGGAACACAAGCGCACTGCCGTAACCGAAATAACTAGGCGACATCGACCAGTAGGAAGATCCTTTATATAGGTAGTAACCTGTATTATTCGTCCCTGCAACGCCTCCGGCGAGGCTGACTTCGTCAGCACTTATTAATCCGACTGGATACTCTAAATCTCCATTTCCATATGTCTCATCTGATACTGTATATGCATCTTGTTTTTGTGGAAGTCGGATCGTAGCCATGTCGTTCTGTGAGCCAAGGAGTTGTCAGTGAGTCTTGTTTCCTAAGACCGCTTGGCCTCCGACTTGGCGAGGCTGACTTCGTCAGCACTTATTAATCCGACTGGATACTCTAAATCT
>JAZQJK010000168.1:0-1504 GCA_045541615.1 Bacilli bacterium | reverse complement strand
ACGATCTGCTAGAGAAGGGACTAACCTGGTAGCGGTAGACTCTCCAAACCGTTCTCTAGGTCGAGGAGAACTCTTGTAAATTCAATGTATTAGTAAGATACAGGGGATTAGTTAAATGGTATAATAATGGTCTCCAAAACCACTGTTGGGAGTTCGATTCTCTCATCCCCTGCCATTTAAGAATGAAATGTAGCAGTGATGCTACTTTTTTTATATCATGGCATGGGCATCTGTTTAAAAAGGTCCACTCACGGGGTAAGGTAGTCCATTCATGGGCCCTTTTTAAACATTTTCCATGTTGGTTTCTTTCAGCAGTCGCTTGGTACCTCCCTTCTATAAGTTGAAAAAAATGAAGGGAGATTTTTTATTATGACAGAGCAAACCATTGCAGAACTTACAAATTTTTTTCAACAATTTAAAGTGGGAGGTGACAAAACTCCTGCTCAAAGTAATCTATCTTTTGATGATGCTAGAGATTACTTTTTTAGGAACATGGTAGAGAGGGGACTAGCGGACGCGACCATGAAATTTTACAAAAATAAATTAGGAGCATTCAGAAAGTTCTTAGTGCAGATTAAAAAGGTCCAAACTTTAGAACTAGTAACTGAAGAAGAAATAAAATATTATTTCAACTCAAAATATTCCAAGAAAAAGACAGGTTATTATAATTGCCATGCACGTGCACTAAGAGCATTCTTTAATTATCTTGAAAAAGATGGATATTTAATCGCCAGTCCCGCTCACAATATAAAACCTAAAAAAGTTAGAAAGGAAAAGATAGATTACTTCACAATAGACCAAGTGCGAAAGATGCTTACTTCGTTTGATTTGAGATACAAGTCCGAAATACGTAATCTACTTTTAGTTATGATTCTACTAGATACTGGTGTACGTAATAGCGAACTTGTTAAAATCAAACTTGAAGATATTAATTTTGTTGATAGAAGCATCTACATATATGCAACTAAGACTAATACTTTTCGCACGGTCTATTATTCGAAAGAAACAGAGAGATTACTCAATGTTTACCGTCGTGAAGTTTTAAAAGGAGCAGAAAAAGGACCGCTATTTACTCAGTTTTATCAAACGTGTAACGAACCTATCCTAGGCACACAAATAAAACCAGAAGTAGTTTATAGAGTCCTAGCAGTTAAAGCTAAAAAGTTATTTGGTAATGACGTGAGAATGAACCCGCATAAGTTCCGTCACACGTTCGCGACGCATTTTGTAATTAATGGGGGCGACGCTTTTTCACTCCGCGATCTTTTGGGTCATACTAATATCGAGACAACTAAAATATATGTGGACATGTCACCAAAAGATCTTAAAACTAAACACGCCGAACATTCACTAATCTCCAACATGCAAAATGATAGACAAGCAGGTGATTCTCATGAAAATTAGAAAATTATCTGTTTATGAAGATTCAACTAATAAACCTTATATTTTGCTTAAAGGAAAATGGCTACAAAAACTCGGATTTAATTTTCATAATTTTGTCGAA
>JAZQJK010000167.1:0-7952 GCA_045541615.1 Bacilli bacterium | reverse complement strand
ATTAATTTATTTAAAACTTTAACTGAAGTTTGTTTAGATTTATTGATAATATTGCTTTTTTTATCAACAAAAAAACAGTTTTTAAAAAACCGTCAATTCTTTTTAAATATATCGAAGAAACTCGTAGTATTTGCATTATTTTGAACTGAATAAACTCCAAGTCTTTCTAAAAAACTATCTAGAACCATTTGATGGTCTTTTCTCTCATCAAGTGGTGGTATGTTATAAAACATCTTGACTTTGGCTTCATATTCAAACTCTTTAACATCACTTACGGTTAGCAAACTCTTATTTAAAACTATCTTTTTATCTTTAATTCTCTCAAGTGCTTGTCTATCTCTTCTCATTAAAGTATTTAATTTAATAGTACTAGGTTCTAATAGATATATCACTTCATTACATGATGCTTCTACTTCAGCACCTGAATTATTTAAATCGATGAGAACTATTTCAAATTGAGAAAATTTATTTTTAACTGTACTAAATTGATTAGTAGTCGTACTCATTAGTTCCGAATCATTAAAATAACTAAAATCATTCGAATTCATCTCTACTGCAAGAGTTTTTCTGTTCTTGAGTTGTTTTTTTAACATATATACCAGTGTAGTTGAACCAGCATCTGGAGTTAAATCTTTAAATCCGATTACTAAAGTCCCATTTAGATTTGCATTATAGTTATAGGTATCATTTATGATATTTTGATTTTGTTCTTGATAAGAATTTTGAATACCAAACGGATTATTTCCAAAGGGATTAGTCTTTGCTTCGTTTAATTTCTTCTCATCATTCATGGCTAAGTCATGATACTGAGCGACATCTCTATAGCTGTTTGGATTATCCATGAGGTATGTAACACCAGTTAAATCACTTGTGAAATTATATATTCCAAGGCTTATTATCTTAGAAAGGTATTGATTATTAATTCTTGGGTCATCTGATAGAAATAAAACTATTTTTGATGCATCTAAATTAGCACTAAGTCTTTGTATAACGGCTATATTAAAGTAATCTTTTAAAGCAGTTATATCGATAATCATGCGATTAAAGTAGAAGTTTGCGAATGTATCGGTTATAGTATCTACATCAAACTCGCCATCCATACGTTTAATCACGTCTATATTTAGACTAGATAATGCATCTTTATATTTGTTTGCTATTATGACATTCATCTAATATTCCCCTTTCTAATTACCACTTGAATCATATATATATCGCGTATCTCCGCTTACCTTAAATGTCGTAAAATAGTTTACAACAGGCAAGTCAAATTTAAAGAACGCGACTACTTTATAATAAGTTCTCGGATAGTCAAAATCATCATTGAATGAGATTTTAGTATTACCATCTCCACTCATCAGTTGATATATGCATGCACCACACCTGCCATCACCCGTTTGCATGAGACATGCCCTTCTAGTCCAGTCAGTAGTATTTCCGTTTGCTCCATCTGCTCGAGGGTCATCCACAGTGATAGTTTGTTCACATACACCATTAGCAGCATAGCCTTGAGATATTAAATAATTTTCAATCTGTTGTCCTACTCCATCGGTATATCCTTCGTTTTCTTCGATTGTCGTAACGATTGTACTCTTAATTCTAAATGCTTTGGCGTAATTAACTGAGATAGCCAAGTAGGCAGTAAATAGAATAATAAACGTTAAACATATAGCAAATATCCAAGTAGCACCTATTGACTCTCTCATTTAATTCACATCCCTTTATTTAATTATTGTGTACAAGTTTTTGTACCACCAGTACTACCATCAGTATTAAAATACGTACAAGTGTAGTTACCATTAAAGTCTGCATTACCACATTGAACTTGTCTATCAGTTGTACCTTCATGGAAAGTTGTGTACCCAGGTCCATTGTTGCATGCTTGTGTTAGAGCAATTTGACTTCTAAGCATAGGTAATAAGAATGTTGTGAAAATTGCTAAAATTGCAGCGATTGCAACGATTGCGATAACTGTTGTACTTAATTCACCAGTAGCTTCTTTCATATAAAATATTCCTCCTTTATTATATAATTATTATAAGTTATTTTTGTTTTTTTATCAATATTAAGTTGTTGAGAACATCATCAAAATAGCGATTACCATTAAAATCATTATTCCAACACCAGTACAAACAAGCATTGTCATGGTTTTACTTTCCATCTTCTCAAGTCTTTGTTTGTATTTTGTTTCACGCGCTTTTTGTTGTAGATTAGAAATCGTCTTAGAAAAAGTCATAAGTTGTTCTTGTTTTCTCTCTTGTTTACCTAGACCTAATCTATAAAGTAGTCTCATCATTCTCATAGAGTCACGCACGGGATAATCCCTTGCAAATTGCATGTAAGGTTCTACTGAAGAGTCACCTGCATTAATCGAATCTATGAGTTTTTGGAGTCCTTCTTTAAATATAGGTGGAGCCGTTTCAATAGATTTACCAATTGCAACTGGAACAGTGTAGTGTTGAATTAGTATTTCTAAATTCTTTAGGTAGTAAGGTAGCATGACGTCGATCTCATGCATGTGTTTTCTTCTATAACTCTTTAAATCAAAGTAAGGAAGTTTAAACACTGCGATTGCAACGATTACCGCGAATATTATCGTTAAATAACTCAAATCAGCGATGAGTACAAAAAGAGCAAGCGCTAAAACAATAAGAGCATTTTTAATTCTCTTATTGTACATTTCATTTACATTGACGTCACCGCCGTATCTAGCCTTAAGTAGAAATTCGTAATCGCTCTCTTTAAATTTTAAAAGAAGGTCCTCATAATCTTCCACAAATTTACCAGTACTCACTATACCTGAGTATTCGCATACGAAGAAAACAATTATTGCACATATTAAAATCTCTATATACATATCACTCAGCTCCTATATCTTCATTGTAGAATTTTGTACCACTGTAGAGGAAGTACGAATTTATCCATATTATTGCATGTAAGATTATTTGAATATACCATAGATTAACCATCTCGATGTATGATGCCTGTCCAAGTAAGAATTGCATGAGCATAACTAGGAAATAAAGTGCTATACCATACATGACGAATTTTTTATAAAAGGCTGCTCTATCCATCTTATCACGATAAACACCCTCTACGAGCATGTCGATATCTTGCATCATATTTTCAAGTGATTCACCTGAGTCTTTAGCACCCTCATTTGTGATTTGTAAGAACAATTGATGCATGTTTTTGACCATGTAATATGGATATTTGTCGTTCATGTATTTAAGGGCTTCATCTATAGTACCATTGGCGTAGGACATATCTATCATGGTTTTTACATCCCCTAAAATCGGTTCTTCTAGTATTCCAGAATCTCTAACACCTTCGAGAGACTTTACAAAACTTTGAGTTGAATTGAATTCCATTATAACGTTGGTACAGTATATTTGGATTTCCTCAAATATGTATTCATTATAAATTCTTTTATATCTTAGATAATTGACATAAGGTACAAAGCAAATTGCCACTGCGGCATAAATAATCGCATAAAGTAGTGAGTAAAAGTACAAAAATGCAATTGCCGCGGCTACTCCACCGAACAAAATTACTTGTACGATATATTGTTTCATCGTGTAATCTTGTCCGAGTTCCTTAGCTTTTTCTTTTACTACTTTATAACTGTATGGTGCATATCTATCGTATACTGTTCCCGCCATCTCTGTAAAATACTTATACGGAGCATTGCCTGGACTTTTTCTATACATGTATATGAATACAACAGTTACAAGCATTACTATGAGTTCCATATCATGCACCTACCGTTTCTTCCTTATTTAACCTGAAAGTATTCTCAGGCAGTACGACACCTTGTATAGCAACGTAATCGAGTAAATATTTAGTTGGATTATTGATCGATATTTTGCCATCTAGTGTCTTTTTATATATGACATTCGTTTTAGCCTCACTTGTCTCATCATCGACATAAAATTCACATACTTCGAGTATTTCACGTTGAAAGCGTCCAAGTTTTGCACTGTAGTAACCTTTAACATATATAGCAAGTTGAACATATCTATAAATAGTTCTTAAAAATTGCTCTACATCCTGGTCACCTTCTAAAAGTGCATACATACGCATTGGAACACTCGATGCTTTATCTGAGTGAATTGTCGATAAGATATTATGTCCTGATGAAATCGAATTTCTAACAGCCATGACGGCTTCTGCAGAACGAACTTCGGATAAGAGTATCCATTGAGGATTCTGTCTCATACATCCTTCTAGCAAATCTGAATAAGATGCAATATTATTTGTCTTCATTGCGACGATATCTCTATGTGGGAAAATCTTGTCTAAGTGTAGTTCCAAAGTATCCTCAATAGTGATGATCTTTTCGTTTTCTTTGATATGACTTGCTAAGTATTTGACGAGCTCTGTTTTACCTGAACCTGTCTCACCACATACGATGATATTACAGTGTCCCTCTACACATTTGAGTAAGAAGTCATGCATTTGGTGACTGACATAACCCTCATCTATGAGTTTTTTCTTATTAAGCCTTATCATCGCTGGAGTCTTACGAATAACACATGCGATACCATTAGTCGCGATAGATTCATGGATGAAATTCATACGAAGTTCTGTACTCTCCGCATCCAAAAGTGGATGAGCCATGTTAAACGTTTTCCCCATTACATTGGAGCACTGAAAAGCAAGTTTTTCCATAAGTGCATTGTTTATTTCAGGTCTATCCACTTGATATATACCCTTACTAAGCGTTTTAAGCCAAACTTGCCCTCCATTACTATAAGAAATATCTGTGACATCTTGATTGTCTAGAAATTCTGAAAGAGGACCAAAATCTAATTGGGAGAAAATTGCCTCATTCATGTGTTTACCTCCCTTTATTGTGCTACATTTTGATTAGCATCTTGATTTTGATTTACATCGGTGTTTGTATTATTACCAGCATTATCTATTGCAAGTTTACACTCTGCAGTTGGTGTTTCTTCTGTTACACATTCATCAGGTATAGTTGCAGTTTGGTCAAGTATTAACTGTTTTAGGTATGCACTAGATACTTGTACGTTACCACCTTCTGCTGTATAGTTATTGTTTCGAGGTACTATTACTATTTCAAGCCCTAAGTATTCAGCTTTTTTAAGTAGTAAGTATAAGTCATCTGGTACACTGAATAGTAATTGACTTGGTGTTCTAGTCTCTATTGTAGTTTCAAATACGTTTTTACCTTCGTCATCTTTTACACCTAAAACTTGGATTGTTTGGATAAATTTACCGTAAATAAGTCTACCTGTTTCATCTTCAGTTTTTAAGTATAAATCGATAAAGTCTCCTGGGAATATAGCATTTCCATATGTTGTTTCAAATGTAACTGGTAAATTGTAAATCGTGTATCCATCTGGAATATCATCAAATGCTGAGTTTGGCATTTCATCTTCAGTTAAAACTGCAGAATTGTAGAAATAACTGTTTTGTGGTATTTCTGTTGCATAACTCGCGTATTTTCCAATTACTTGCTTACAATCTCTTATCATGTTGTTTGTAACCTGACTTGATAGCACCTTTACAGTTGAAACCATATCAGAAGTTATCTGTGTTCTTGCTTGAATTGTTTGTGTTGCATAGCACACATAAGTTGTGCTAACTGCGTTGTTTACTCTCGAATTATAGAAGAAGTAAAGTATCACTGTACATACTATAATTGCGATAAGTGAAACAGTGTTTTTGTTCGAGATAAATCTCTTTATCGTCGTTCCTAAATTACCCATTATTATTCCTCCTTTTTATTTCACTACTGGGTCTTGTGTCTCATACATTTCGAGTATTGCGTCTAGTCTATTAGTAATATCGAATGTAGTAGAATCGTAATTTATAATTATCTGTGAGGACCTCGTTTTGACCTCGACAGTTACTTTGGGTGGACTTTCGTATATGTCATAAAAATTTATTTCGGTTGTCTTGTTTATCGTTATCACTTCTGAATATCGACGAATGAAGTTTTCCATAAATTTTTCACTGTTTATTCTTAGTTCACCATATTTTCTATAATAGGCGTAATCGACTGATTCTATCATTGAGGCCTCAGATATCTCTTTGACCATGTAATAGTTTTGTTCGCTTGTTATCGTCATATCCGTGATGAGCATTACGACCGCCATAATCGTAATGCCTAGAACCACGAACCACCAAGCCCACATGCTCTCTTTCATATATCAATACCGCCCATCTAAGTTGTTTTGTTTATTTATTAAAATTTCTCGATTTTTTCGTAAATCATCTTCATCGTAATCTGAAACTTGCGAATAATTATTCAAGGAATTTCCAAAGATTTCATTACAACTTGAAAAATTGCCACTTTCTCCAACATTGTATAGATCTTGTCCACCTTTTGCTAGACATGTTAAGAAATTTGAATAGCAATGATAGCCAGCTCCCTCAGGAGCATTTGATTCACTTGCATAATCATCACATCTTAAATCCCAATCACTGTAGGCACCATCTGCAATAGTTGCCCTTTCATCATTGTATCTTCTTACTTCTGACATTATAGCAGGTGTCAATGTGAATGAAAATTTATCTCTATCTTCACTGTTAGTTAGCACTTGATAATCCTGGGCACTTTCTTGCATTTTTGCTTTTACAAAATCTGCTTTACTATCTGACCAGTTATATCCGAGTTCTCGATTATTTGGATTGATATCAAGCATATCTACTGTACGATAGAAGAAATTAATTTTCTTTTCATCAGGCATATATATGTCATTTATAACTTTATATTGACAAGTGTAGGTTCCATTACTCAAATCATCACTACTAATTTTGTTAAATCTATTTTCAAAATTATCATCTGAATTATTATATTTTTTGTTTTTGCGCACAGTATCTACAATATTAGTGATACTTAAAGTATAGTCATATTCATTAGCCTCAGTATTAACATTTACTGGAACTGCTAAAGAATTTTCGAGTCCATCCAAAATTACATGGGCTCTATTAGGCTCAATAGTATTTACTACTCCGCTTGGAATTGTTGAAAATACAGATGGTAGATGATATATAAATTCTTTCTCTTCTACTCTCTTTAGATAACTACTATTGTAAAAGTATGATACTAATGTTTTACTACTTTCTGAGCATGTTGTTCCTTGACAATATAAAAGATTTCTATTAACAACATTTAAACCCTGTAATTTTTCACCATTTAATGCCGTTCCACCTTGAGTATAGGTTTCATTAGTTTCAGCTCCGTTAGACCAATATGTAGTACTGGTATTATCCGAAGTAGGTGTTTTCAACATTGTTTTATCCTTGAAAATATTACTTTCCTTATCCTCATAATCAAATTCAATATCAGGATTAAATTCATAGGCAGTATCATCATATTGTGGCATTAGTTTTACCGTTATCTTACTATTAAATGCACTTTCGCCTTGCGTGAGGCTACCATTATTTGGATATAACAGAGATGTCATATCAGCCCAGCTGTAGCAATTATTATATTTTCTAATTGTATCATAATATAAATACAAAAACCATATATAATTATCACGAGAAGTTTTAGCTTTTTCCTTGTATTCAGATTTTTTTTCTCTTAATGCTTCACTCAATGTTTCACCACCATTATGACCACAGCAAGTAGCGTTTGTATGGGCATAGTATCCATCATCACCAACAAAGTTATTTTCATCATCATTAATGGCATCTACTGGTTCTATTATCCAATCATTTGTAACCCATGTTCCACCTGAACAGCCACCAGTACATTTACCAGTTTCCTTATTTTCTGTACACGGGATTGAGTTACATGATCCGCTATCATGATTAAATTCATATCCGCTTAGTGAATTATAAATATGTAAGAAATCCTGCCAATCATTATAATGCTTTATCATTTCTTCTACGATAATTCTTGATTTTGCTATGTAATAAGGATTGTTCGCACAACATTCACGTCTTGAACCCCAGTCTTCCTTGCGACCATACTTATC
>JAZQJK010000166.1:0-3035 GCA_045541615.1 Bacilli bacterium | reverse complement strand
ATATAAGTGACATTTTATCAAGTATTTAAAAAAATATATAATTATAAATAAAAAAATCTACCAGACTTTCTAGCAGATTTAATACTATAAAATTATTTCTTAATTTTTATTATGATTTGATACATATCCTCAAAATCATATTCTTCCATTTCGACCATGTAACCAGAATTTTCTACTGAGTTTACAGTATTTCGAATCGAAGTAATTTGGTCACCAATACTCTTTTGTGGTCCCGCTGTTTCGTTATTTTGTGAGTTATCAACAGGTTTAACATCTCCGAATAAATCAAATGTTTCAAGGGCAGGCTCAGCATCTAGAGTCGTTTGAACAGTACCTGTCGAAAATGGATTGAATTCCACAGGTGGAATCTCATCTTTAACAGCAGTCAAATTTGGAGCACTAGTCTCTAAATCAGTTGGAGGTTCCATAGACATACCAAAAATATTTTTTGGGTGTTCTGTTTTTACTTCGCCAAAAGTTTCAAGTGTTGGTTCCATAAACATCGCTCCTCCTTCAGTTGATGTATTATCACTCGGATTAGTTAATTTTTTAAGTTCATTGTCTAATTGTTTAACAGTTAAACGTTCTTTAATAATACGATTCAACATCATTTTTTGTTCATCAGGATTAGTAAGAACGAGTAAACTTCTCGCATGTCTTTCACTTATTTGTTCATTTAAAAGGGCATTTTGAACTTCATCACATAGACTTAAAAGTCTCATCTTATTAGCTATGGTCGGTTGAGTTACACCTAGTTTTTGCGCGAGTTCATCTTGTGTTAAATAACCCCTATCGAGTAAATTTCTGTAACTTTGTGCTTCTTCAATACTAGTCAAGTTTTTTCTTTGAATGTTTTCAATAAGAGCAACTTCAGCACTTTGGTTATCCGTCATTTCACGCACAATAGCGGGCACCTTTTTAAGTCCAGCCATGCACGATGCCTTGTAACGCCTTTCACCGGCGATTATCTCATATTTATTACCTACTCTTCTTAGCACAAGTGGTTGAATTACACCATGTACTTTAATCGAATCAGAAAGTTCCTGAAGTGCCTTTTCATCAAAGGTAAGTCTCGGTTGAAACCTATTAGGTATTATATCTTCTATAAATATTTCTTGTACTTGTTCATTTATCATAAACTCGCCCCTTTACTTTATTCTACTCATATCATAATATTACTTTATTATCATTATTTTTGCAACGGTTTTTTATTTATTTTCTCAAAAGTACGGGGATATTCCTCATCCGTTTGACACTTTTTGCGTGAAATTACAAAATTTCTTGTAGAATTTTCAAAAGGTAAATTGGCAGTAAAGACATCTTCTACTTCAGCACCTAGAGTTTCAATCGCGTATATACCATTTTCTAGTGTTTCATCGAGATTACCTTTATATGAGATGAATACTCCTTCCTCTTTTACGAAAGGTATACAAAGTTCTGCAAGGATTGGCATCTGTGTTACTGCTCTTCCCATTACTACATCAAAACTCTCTCTTTTAGATAAAACGTACTTTTCTGCTCTTTCATTTATAACAGTATAGTCTAGCCCTAAATGGTCCTTCAATTCTTCTAAAAACTTAGTTTTCTTTCCGTTTGAGTCTAATACTGTCAAATCGATATCAGGGAAAACTATCTTCAAAGGAACACCAGGAAAACCAGCACCACTTCCTATATCGAGAATTTTTTCATTAGTAAATCGTTTAAATTTTAAAAGGAGTAAACTATCATAAAAATGTTTCAAATAGGCATCCTCTTTATTACGAAGTGCTGTCAAATTTACATTTTTATTGTACTCGAGTAAAAAGTACAAATATTTATCTATAAGTGTACTTTGTTCACTAGATAAATCTACTCCTATCTTTAAAAGTTCTTCTTTAAATTGTAATTCATTCATTTTTACCATATTCCTTTTTTAAATATACAGCAAGAATTGAGATATCAGATGGATTCACACCGCTTATACGACTTGCTTGTGCGATAGTATCCGGTCTTATTTGCTCTAGTTTTTGTCTTGCCTCACTCGCTAAATTTGTAACCTTATTATAATCGATATCTTTTGGTATTTTTTTGCTCTCAAGTTTTAATAATTTTTCAACATCTTTAAAAGTCTTTTTTATGTAGCCATCATATTTTATATCGATTATGACTTGTTCGATAACTTCATCGTCGAAATTTTTTATTTCAGGATATAACTCAAAAATATGTTTTTCAGTAATCTCAGGTCTTTTGATTAAGTCATATAAATTATAACTTTGGTCTATATTGAACTTTTCTTTAAGAGCATCTTTACTTATTTTTATAGTTGGTAACAATTCCTTTAGTTTAGAAATATTTCGAACTTTATCATCTAACCTATCTTTTTGTTCTTTATTAATTAAACCATAAGCATAACCATAGTTTCTGAGTCTTAAATCAGCATTATCGTGCCTTAAAATCAACCTATACTCTGCACGTGATGTGAGCATTCTATAAGGTTCGATAGTTCCCTTAGTCACTAGGTCATCTATGAGCACTCCTATATATGCCTCACTTCTCTTTAAAATCAAAGGGTCTATTCCAATAAGTTTGTTTGCAGCATTTATTCCGGCGATTAGACCTTGCCCTGCAGCTTCTTCATATCCACTTGTACCGTTTATTTGCCCTGCGGTAAAGAGGTTTTCTATAATTTTACTTTCAAGGGATGGTTTTATCTGCAATGGGTCTATGGCATCATATTCTATCGCATACGCATATTCAAGTATTTTTGCATTTTCTAAACCACTTAAACTATGGACCATTTTTTCCTGAATATCTCTTGGCATAGATGTAGAAAAACCTTGTAAATAAAGAGATTTATAATGATTACTAGTTTCTTCCATACTTTGAGGTTCTAAAAATAAAATGTGTTTTTCTTTATCTGAAAATTTAACTATCTTATCTTCAATACTAGGACAGTATCTGGGTCCGACACTTTGTACATATCCACCATACATACTTGATTTATCTAAATTATTTTTTATTATATCATGAGTATTTTTATTAGTATAAATGAGGTA
>JAZQJK010000165.1:0-3733 GCA_045541615.1 Bacilli bacterium | reverse complement strand
AAAAAATTGGTTTTAACAAAAGTGAAAGATATTTTTTTTCCAATGAAGAAATCAGAAAAGTTTTAAAGGAACTTAATAAAAAAAGATTTTAAATATTAAAAAAGCAACCATAGCGGTTGTTTTTTTAAGCAGCGCTTGGCGCTAACACGGGTTTGATCCGATAAATTGATTTAACAGACCAAAAGTAAATAAATACCTATTTACATAAATATTATATTCACTTACAAGGAAATTATATCAAAAATTTTTCATTTTGTAAATAAATTCCCTTGATGTATTTGTATTTTACACTATAAATATAGAAAAAGCAATAACAAATTTCTTACTAACTCATAAAATGAGAGATAATTAAAAAAAACAATACCTAGGTTGTTTTTTTTAGCGGCTAATGCGCCAACACGGGTTTGATCCGATAAATTGATTTAACAGACCATAAAAATCACTTACATATAAATTTTATCAAAAACTCCTAACTTTGTAAATGCATTTTTTAATTTAATTACGTCTATTTTTACTAATCAGTTCTATGTTATCAGTGAGGTGTTTCACTCTCTCTATGATTCTTCGTGCCTTAACTTTTTCTACGCCGTTTTTAGTTGTCGCAAGGTGGTTTTCCAACTCATCAATAGTCGGATTTGACGTAAAGAAAGTAGGAAGTTCTGCATCCATTCTATATTGAAGTATCGTACCTAATATCTCATCTCTTGCCCAAGAAGTTAAGGATTCAGCACCTATGTCGTCTAAAAACAGAATACTCACCCTTTTTAGTTTAGATATACGAGTGGCAAAATCAGTTTCAAATGCTTCCTTTAAGCTTCTAAGTAATTCAGGATAATATACGATGGTGATGTCTACACCTTTTTTAGCAAGTTCGTTGAGCATTGCACACAGTAAATAAGTCTTACCACTACCAAAAGAACCGTGTAAATAAAGTCCCTTTTGATGAGGATTTTCTTCATAAGTATCGTAAAAATTTTTAAGCCACTTTATAGCACTTACCCTATTTGCATCATCCAAAGATATATTTTTCATGCTGGCACGTTTTAATGCTTCTGGCATCTCATAAAAGTTACATGATGACTCCAATTCTTTTAGTTCCTTTTTCTTATATTTACACGCGACATAATCAAATCTTAGTCTACTGCCATTTTTTTCTGGATAAAATACAAAGCCTTTTTCTTTATTTTTACAAAAGGCAAGTCCTTCACAATTTTGACACTTTTTGAGTTCAGAAACACTTTCCTCCAAACTTGTCGTGTGTTTCATAAGAGTACTTTTAGGTAAATCGAATTTAGAAGTGAGATTTTTAAAATTTACATCACTCATCGCTTCATCAAAATTTTTTTCAAGTGCCTCAGCATCATATTTAAAAATTGCATTATTCATTTTATCACCTAAATTCCTTTAACATAGACTCAAGTTCACGTTTTTCTTCATCGCTAATCTCTTTGACTTCTTGTTTTTCATTAAACCAAATAGGTGTTGGAGCCTCTTTTTTAGTCGTTTTATTCGTGAAGACTTTAGTCTTATTTTTTTTATGTTCTTTTTCTGCTGTTCTCATCGCCGCATCTGCCGTTTGAATATTCATTCTCTTCCATTGTCCTGCAATTGTCTCGACATATGCCTGCGTAAGTTTGTTGTTGTTACTTTTAAGGACATAATCGATTAAAACGTTTATCACGCTTGGATTAAATTCTAAATCGATGGCTAAATATTCTAGTAGTTTTAAATCCCTTGCAGTAGGTTCACTTCCATGATATTTATTTCTAAGAAAGTCATATGGACTCGTATTTTCAAATATATATATCATTTTACCACGGTTAGAAGTATCCCCCTCAGGTGCTTTTAAATGCTCAGGTTGCGTTCTATATATCAGTGTCGGTAGTGACCCAGAGTTATTGAATTGATAATATTTTCTAGCATTAAGCCTCAAGGTTTCTTTATCTATAACCCCATTTTCATTGATGACCATTCTCAAAAGTTCACTCATCTTAAGGGTATCTAAATCGTAGACAAATGCGAGTGAATTGATGAGACTTCTAGTTCTTTTGTTAAATGCCTTCTCGCTTATCAAATTTTTAGGTAGTGAACTTATTAAAAGGTCGAAATCGATGTATTTATCATCGATATTTGGACCGATGCTCTCAGTTTTTTGTAATTCCGTATCATTCGTGAGGTTTATCATACTAACTGTTTTAAAGTTAACATCTAAACTCGAAGTTATCTCTTCATAGTCTTTTGGAGTACTTGGCTGTTTTTTGTAGTACTTAACGAGTGCATCATACTCAGTTGAACCGACATTATTGTATAGTACGACATTAAAAATTGGGTGATTAAAAAACTCATACGGAGTAAGAGGACTATATAGTTCGTAATAATAATCGTTTATTTCTCCAGCCTTAAAAAAGGTACGAAGGAGTCCCAGAGACTCAAGAGCACGTCTAGCAGTAGTAAGAGGTTCAAGCCCTAGTTTTAAAATGCTCATCAAATGATGGTGATTATACTTAGTATCAAAACTACTCGCCCTCTCTAAATCTTGCCAAAGAGTAAAATACAAACTTACTGCATTTACCCCGATTATAGGTTCATAAAGGCTTATGATAGTTTTACGTTCGAAATCAGTAAGAATAGTCCTGTTGACAACTGTATATGTATCTGCAGGAAGTATCGTATTTAAATTCATAGCCCCATCACCTCTTAGGTATATTTTATATTAAAAGGTGAGAAAAAACAACTAAAAAAGATGCCAATTTTTTATATTAGCATCTACCAAATTTAAAGCGTTATAATTCATCGTTTGCATTGCGGTATGGATTAGTTGGAGAGCCATCTCCGATTAGGGTGCGAGCGTATTCAGGGGTGAGGTTTATGACAGGAGCAACATAATTAACGTTTCTTGCTTTTTCTGCATTAATGTTGCCTAAAACATCAATGTTACATATAGTTGCACCTGCATAATATCCACTAGGAGAAAGTGTCCAAAGTGTTTTATTTATGTTTGTCATATATGGGTATAGAGAGCCATCACTACTATAATTTGAAGAACCACTAACTCCATCATATCCACATAATACTGCCTCATCTGCATTCAAAAGTCCTACTTTTAAATAATATTCTCCACCGTATGTGTCTTCTACATATTTGGTTTTTAATGTCGGATTTATTTCGCCAAATATAACAAAAATTCTATCATAAAAGATTATCATTTCTTCATTATTGCCTACGTTATTTTTTTTGGTATCTGTATAAAATTGTGAAGATGAAATATTCAAGGTTTCTTCACTCATATTTTTTTTATACCATGTATCTATGTAATTTTTTATGTCAGATGATAAACCATCACTTTCATTAGGTTTGCTATTATCATACATATAACCCGTAAATTTTATTGAGTTATGATTAGCATTAAACACAGTAGCACCCGCTGTTGAAGTAAGTCCTGTTGCATCTGTACTCGTACCTATGTACATTAGTCTCAAAGTACCGTCTCCATTTATTCGAACTATTCTCCAATACATACTGTCACCAGCACTTGCATATTTATATGTGCTTGTACAATATGTACTTGCTGAACTCGATTCGCTTTGACACTGTGCTAGACTTCCTGTTGTATATGGATTTGTTCCATCACTTTTTGCATATTGATAATAATACATATCCGTGTCATATGTTCCAAACTTCACAATATTATTTAGTGTCTTAGGTCCACGGAAATAGAAACTTGTACCAAAAT
>JAZQJK010000164.1:0-1678 GCA_045541615.1 Bacilli bacterium | reverse complement strand
GAAGGTCAAATTGATGATTTAATCGAGCAAATAAATTTAAGAAAAATCAAAAACGAAAGAGTACTCATAACGACACTTACGATACGTATGGCAGAGGAACTCACGAATTATCTCATGAGCATGGGTATAAAAGTTGCCTACCTACATAATGAAGTGAAAACACTTGAGAGAATGAAAATAATTCATGATTTAAGGTTGGGCAAATATGATGTGGTCGTAGGAATAAATCTACTAAGAGAGGGAATAGATATACCTGAGGTATCACTAATCGCTATAATGGATGCAAATAAACAAGGATTTTTACGTAGTGAAAGAAGTTTAATCCAAACAATTGGACGTGCTGCAAGAAATGCAAATGGTCATGTCATTATGTATGCTGATTCTATTAGTGAGGCTATGTCTAAGGCGATAAAAGAGACAGAACGCAGAAGAAATATACAAGAAGAATACAATAAAATCCATGGAATAACACCAAAGACTATCATAAAAGAGATAAGAGAAGTAATAAGTAATACTGTCGATGATGATACAAAACCTAAGATGAGTAAGGACGAAAAGAAAAAACTCATGATTAGAATAGAAAATGAGATGAAAGAAGCAGCTAAAAACTTAGACTTCGAAAGAGCGGTAGAACTCAGAGATATTCTGTTTGAATTAAAAAGCGAGGGGAAATAATGAAGGCATTAATAACAGGTGCATCAAGTGGAATAGGTGAAGCACTGACATATGAATTATCAAAAAGAGGATATGATATCATACTCATCGCAACCGATTTGAAAAAATTAGAGGAAGTGAGTAAAAAGTGTAAAACTAAAACTAGAGTAATCGCATGTGACTTAAGAAACGAAGAAGAAATATATAATCTATATGAAACAGTAAAAAATGAAAATATTGACCTTTTAGTAAATAATGCCGGTTTTGGTTTGTTTGGACACTTTGATAAAACTGATTTAAAAAGAGAACTCGAAATGATTGATGTTAACATAAAAGCAGTGCACATACTCACAAAACTTTTCTTAAAGGACTTTCAAAAAAGGAACGATGGTAGAATTTTAAATGTAGCATCCAGTGCCGGTTTTATGGCTGGTCCCAAACTTAGCACGTATTATGCGACAAAAAACTATGTTTTAAAACTATCACTCGCAATATACGAAGAACTTAGAAAAGAAAAATCTAATGTGAAGATAAACATACTTTGCCCAGGGCCTGTGGACACTAACTTTAATCGTGTTGCTAAGGGTAACTTTAAAATCAAAGGAGCAGATAAAAACTATGTTGCAAAATATGCCGTAGATAAGATGCTTAAAAACAAACTCATAATCATACCGACATTGAAAATGAAATTAGGCGTCCATCTATCGCGTTTGGTTCCTACAAAAACTTTACTAAAAATCACATACAAAATTCAAAATAGAAAAACTAAATCATAAATAATTGAATAATTTTATAAAAATGATATAATACATAAGAAATATTTAAAGAGGTGAAGTAATGAAAAAAACTTTCGTAATAGGACATAAAAATCCGGATACTGACAGTGTCACAGCCGCAATTGCACTTTCACATTTGAAAAATCAACTCGGAATGGATACTGAACCTAGAGTACTTGGTACGCTAAACAAAGAAACAGAATTTGTACTCAAATACTTTAATATTGATACTCCAAATTTTTTGAACG
>JAZQJK010000163.1:0-13225 GCA_045541615.1 Bacilli bacterium | reverse complement strand
TTTAAATATATGAGAAGTATAATTACTTCTTTTTTATATCTGATTTTAATAGTACTTATCATGCTACAATTCGTTTTTACTTTCATTAGAAATGGTGACATAAAAATATCAGATTTAATAGATAGAGAAAGTATATTATCGAGTATACCTTCCGATATACTTAATACAAATATAGAGTTTAAAGATTTAACTCTAGAATACATCGATGATTATATAAATTATGTTTTTTATAAGAGGAGTTACCCCACAATTATTATAGAAAAAATAGACTTTACCTCTGAGAATGAGAAAAGAACTGCAAATGAATTTTTAGACAATCTAAAAGAAAAACTAGACCTAGATTATGAAACGGTAGTGAGAATTCGTGAGATTAATAATTTCATCTCAAACGGTTCGATTTATTTACTTTTAAACATTGCTATATTTGCTTTAATCATCATATTAATAATAGCAAACAGTAGTGTACTTAAAAGCATATTATCATTAGGCGTAATCATACTTTTATCAAGTGTACTTCTCCTTATAGGTGGAACATATATCTACTCAAACTTAGTAAATAATCAAAAATTTATTATTGAACTACTCTCCAAAGAAGTATTCAGTAATCAGTTCATATCTTCATTTTTTAATCAAGCCTTAGTATATTTAGGTATTGGGATAGTCTTGATATTACTTAATGTCATATATAAACGGGTAAATCGAAATAACTTGCATTTTTAAATCAAATGTATTATTATCTAAGGAGCGAAAGAAGTGGGGATAAGTATGGATAAAATTATAAACGTTGCAGTAGTTGCACACGTCGATGCTGGTAAAAGCACATTAGTAGATGCGTTACTCGACCAAAATGGTGTATTTCGTGCCAATGAAGAAGTTGCAGAACGCGTAATGGATAGTAATGACCTCGAAAGAGAAAGAGGTATAACTATTTATTCTAAGAATTGCTCTATTAAATATAAGGACTATAAAATCAATATAGTTGATACTCCTGGGCATGCAGATTTTTCTAGTGAGGTTGAACGTGTAATAAGAACAGTTGATACAGTAATCTTAATAGTGGATGCTGCTGAAGGACCTATGCCTCAAACGAGATTCGTTCTAAAAAAAGCACTTGAACAAAATTTGAGACCAATTCTATTTATAAACAAAATAGATAAAAAAGATGCTCGTCCAGAAGCAGTAGTCGATATGACATTCGATTTATTTTGTGAACTCAATGCCAGTGATGAACAACTCGAATTTCCAATCGTGTATGGAACAGCCCGTGATGGTATAGCAAAACTCTCTCTTGAAGATGATTCGGATAATATTTCACCTCTTTTAGAGACAGTTTTAAAACAATGCGAACCTTATAAAGGGGATATTGCAGACAGTTTACAACTTCAAATATCCAATTTGGATTACGATGATTATATCGGTAGACTTGGAATCGGTCGTATAACTAAAGGAAAAATCAAAACCGGTGAGACTGTTACTCTAGTTAAAAATGATGGAGAAGTCACAAATTTTAAAATATCAAAGATGTTTGTAGAAGAGGGCATTAAGCGTGTAGAAAAAAATGAGGCATACTATGGCGATATAGTTACAATTGCAGGATGTGCACATATTTCAATCGGGGATACGGTTTGTCAAAATGGAGTAGTTGAGCCTCTACCACCAATCGAAATAGAAAAACCGACACTCAGTATGAATTTCCTCGTAAACAATGGACCATTCGCAGGTCAAAGTGGAAAGTACTTGACTAGCAGACATATTCGTGAAAGACTCGAGAGAGAACTCGAAACAAATGTCGGTTTAGAAATCGAAGAGATGCCGGGAGCAGAAGGGTTCAAGGTAAGTGGTCGTGGTGAACTTCATCTATCGGTTCTTCTTGAAAATATGAGAAGAGAGGGTTATGAACTTTGCGTGAGTAAACCTCAAGTATTATTCGAAGAAATCGATGGCATTAAATGTGAACCATTTGAAAATGTCATAGTAAATTGTCCAAATGACTATGCGAGTACAGTAATAAATGACCTTCAGGAGAGAAAAGGATTACTTCTCATGATGACTAATGACTCAGAAAATTTTACTCATATGGAATTTTCCGCACCAACAAGAGGTTTAATCGGGTATAGAAGTACATTTATCACTAATACTAAGGGTGAAGGTACTATGATAAGAAGTTTTGATGAGTACAAGCCATATGCTGGAATGCTCACTACTCGTAAAAATGGTGTTCTTGTCAGTATGGAAACGGGTAAAACACTAGGATATTCCCTATTCAACTTACAAGAAAGAGGTACCCTTATCGTTGGTCCTGCAATAGACGTTTATATCGGTATGATAATAGGTATTCATAATAGAGATAACGATTTAAATGTCAATCCTTGTAAAAATAAAGAGATGTCAAATACTAGAAGTAAATCTGCTGATGATGCTATTGCATTAGTCACACCAAAAACATTTACTTTAGAAGAAGCATTAGAATTTATTGAAGAGGATGAATACGTAGAAGTAACACCAGATGCAATAAGAATAAGAAAAGCGATACTTGACCCAAAAGATAGATTTAGAATGGCGAAGTAATTCGCTTTTTTCTGTGGATATCTTTTGAGTTTTCCACAATTAAATAGGGTACTTGCATTTTTTTTCTTAGTATTTTATAATGATGTGGACAGGAAGTGGAAGAAATGGAAAGAAAATTTACAGAACAAGAACAGGTGAGAAGAAATAAACTCGAAGAAATATCTAAAGTTTGCAACCCTTATCCTGATAAATACGAAAGAACACATGAACTCAAAGACATCGCATTTTTAGAAGATGGTGAAAAGGGTGTCAAAATCGCAGGGCGTATAGTGTTCATGCGTAAAATGGGTAAACTCAGTTTTGTTCGTCTAAGAGATATAGAAGGTTCTTGCCAACTGGAATTAAAAGTAGATGTCGTCGGAGAAGATGCATATAACTTTTTCAAGACACTAGTCGATGTGGGGGATTTTATAGGAGCAGAAGGAGAAATTTTTACTACTCAAACAGGCGAAAAAACTTTGCGAGTTGAAAAATTCGAATTTTTAGGAAAAGCATTAAAACCACTACCAGAGAAATACCACGGACTAACAGACATCGAAACGATTTATAGAAATAGACATGTGGATTTAATCATGAATGAAGAAAGTAGAAAGAGATTTCTATTTAGAAGTAGATTTATTCATGAGATTAGAATGTTTATGGCTGAGAAGGGTTATATCGAAATAGAAACACCAGTACTTTGTAATAAACCAAGTGGTGCACTCGCTAAACCGTTTACAACTCATCATAACGCATTAGATATCGATCTATATTTAAGAATAGCGCCTGAGACTTATTTAAAACGTGCTATTGTCGGAGGTTTCACACGAGTATTCGAAATTGCTAGAAACTTCAGAAATGAAGGCATGGATTCTACGCATTTACAAGATTTTACTGCAATTGAGGGCTATGGTGCTTATCTTAACTATAAGGACAACATAAAACTTATGCAAGATATGATACAAACAATAGTACTAAAATTATTTGGTAAATTAGAAATCACAGTAAATGGCGAACTCGTCGACATAAGTGGAGATTGGCCAACTATTACGATGAGAGATTTAATCTTAAAATATTGCCCAATCGATATTAAAGAGTACGATACTAAAGAAAAGTTACTTGCAAAAATTAAAGAGGAAAAACTTGAAATAGACAGTGAAACTCCTCTTGAAGATTTAGGTTATGGCAATCTAGTGGACCAACTCTATAAAAAGGTTGCAAGACCAAACGTGGTATCGCCTGTATTCTTAACCGAACATCCGATAAGTCTCTCACCACTTGCTAGGGCGAATGATGAAGACTCTAGTCTTACTGATAGGTTCCAACTAATAATAAACGGAGCAGAAATTATAAATGCCTATTCAGAACTTGTCGACCCAATCGAACAAGAAAGACGTTTAATTGAACAAGCAAATCTTAAAAATTCTGGTGATGAAGAAGCTATGATGATGGATGAAGATTATATAAGTGCAATGGAATATGGAATGCCACCTATATCAGGATGGGGCATGGGAATTGATAGACTAGTTCAAATATTAACAGAAGCTGACAACATCCGTGACTGCGTGTTATTCCCACTTATGAAACCAGAAGATAATAAATAAAAGAATAAAGAGGTAAAAATGAAAAAAATAACAATAGTTTGGACGATTATTTTGGTCGTTGTCGTAGCAGGGCTAACAATTATAGGCTTCAATATGAAAGAGAAAAATGTTGAAAACATATTAGAAAAGGCTCTACAAACACAATGTGAGAAATACTTAGGACTTTACCCTGGTCTTTATCCAAATTTAGGCGATAGTATTAAAGTGACATATAGTGAACTCGTCGATAAGGGTTATGATGCAGAGCTCGGTGAAAACTGTGATGGCTACGTTATAGTAAAAAATACTAATATGGGATTTACTTATGAATCCTTTGTAAATTGTCCTGACTATGTAACAGAAGGTTATGATAAATAAGAACCACTTTCTTTAAGTGGCTTTTTATTTGATATAAATTCGAAAAAAGTTAGTACGAAAATTATTGACAAAGAAAGTCAATTTTGATATAGTAACGTTGCATTTAAATTTCGGTTCTACTCATAGGTAGAACCAAGATTTATGAAATATTTGATACACCAGGTAGTGTGTACGTAGAAAGGGATAAGAAAATGGCTACAATTAACCAACTTGTAAGAAACAAGAGAAAAAATAAAGTTAGAAAAAGCAAGAGTCCAGCTTTGAATGTTGGTCTTAACAGTTTACAAAGAAAAGCAACTGATACTAACCACCCACAAATGAGAGGTGTATGTACTCGTGTTGGTACTAAAACTCCTAAGAAACCAAACTCAGCATTAAGAAAATACGCTCGTGTTAGATTATCTAACGGACGTGAAGTTGATACTTACATACCAGGTGAAGGTCACAATTTACAAGAACACAGCGTAGTACTAGTACGTGGTGGACGTGTAAAAGACTTAATCGGTGTACGTTATCACATTGTACGCGGTGCACTTGATACTCAAGGTGTTAACGACCGTAAACAAGGACGTAGTAAATACGGAACAAAAAGACCTAAAAAATAAAATAAAGAAGGAGGAAAAATATGCGTAAAAGACGTGCTGTAAAACGTGATGTTTTACCAGACCCTATATATAATTCAAAAGTGGTTACTAAACTTATCAACCAAATCATGAATGATGGTAAACGTGGAACTGCTGAAAAGATTTTATATGAGGCTTTTGACACAATTAAAGAAAAAACTAATCAAGATCCAATGGATGTTTTCAATAAAGCAATGGAAAACATTAAACCTGCATTAGAAGTTAAATCACGTCGTGTTGGTGGTTCAAACGTACAAGTTCCACTTGAAGTTAACGACGCTCGTAGTCAAACTTTAGCACTTCGTTGGCTAGTAAACTATTCTAGACTAAGAAATGGTAGAGGAATGGCTTCTAAATTAGCAAGTGAAATCATGGATGCTGCAAATGGAGTAGGTGGAGCTGTTAAGAAGAGAGAAGATACTCACAAAATGGCTGAAGCTAATAAAGCATTTGCACACTATAGATGGTAGGAGGATAACTTATGGCTAAAAGAGATGTACCTATTAATCAATTAAGAAATATCGGTATCATGGCACACATCGATGCCGGAAAAACAACGACTACTGAGAGAATTTTATTCCACACAGGAATAACTCATAAAATCGGTGAGACTCACGATGGTGAATCTCAAATGGACTGGATGGAACAAGAAAAAGAACGTGGAATTACTATTACCAGTGCTGCAACTACTGCTCACTGGAAAGGTCACCGTTTAAATATCATAGATACTCCAGGACACGTAGACTTCACTATTGAAGTTCAAAGAAGTTTAAGAGTTCTAGATGGTGCAGTAGCACTTATCGATGCACAAGCTGGTGTAGAACCTCAAACTGAAACTGTATGGCGCCAAGCCAACGAATACAAAGTCCCAAGAATGATTTGTGCTAATAAAATGGGTAAAATCGGAGCAGATTTCTACTACAGTTTAGGAACTATAAAAGATAGACTTGGAGCAAATGCCGCTGCTATCGAAATTCCAATCGGAGCAGAAAATGAATTCTGCGGTATCGTAAACCTTGTCACTATGAAAGCTTATAAATTCGACGGTTCTGCACAAGAAAATGCCGAAGAAATCGCTATTCCAGAAGACATGAAAGAACTTGCTGAGGAATATAGAATTAAACTTATCGAAGCAGTTGCAGATTTCGATGAAGAATTAATGATGAAATACTTAGAAGGTGAAGAAATAACTGAAGCAGAATTAAAAGCTGCTATCCGTAAAGCAACACTTTCTGTAGAATTCTTCCCAGTATTATGTGCTGATGCATTAAGTAACCAAGGTATTAAGCCATTACTAGATGCTATCATCGATTACATGCCAGCACCAACTGATGTTGAGGCAATCGAATGTACAGATAAGAATGGTAATGACGTAAAACGTCATCCAAGTGATAATGAACCATTCACAGCTTTAGCATTCAAAATCATGACTGACCCATTCGTTGGACGTCTATCATTCTTCCGTGTATACTCAGGTGTACTACAAAGCGGTTCTTATGTTTACAACTCTACTAAGGGTGAAAAAGAAAGAATCGGTCGTATCCTTCAAATGCACGCTAACCAAAGAAAAGAAATTACAGAAGTTTATGCAGGTGAAATTGCAGCTGCAGTTGGACTAAAATATACTACAACTGCTGATACATTATGTGATGAGAAAAATCCAGTTATCATGAAAGGTATGGAATTCCCAGAACCAGTTATCGATATTGCAATCGAACCAAAGAGTAAAAACGACCAAGATAAGATGGCACTTGCTATTCAAAAATTAGTTGAAGAAGACCCAACTCTAAGAGTTAAAACTGATGTTGAAACTGGTCAAACAGTATTATCAGGAATGGGCGAACTTCACTTAGATATCATCGTTGACCGTATGAAACGTGAATTCAATGTCGAATGTAATAAAGGTCGTCCACAAGTTGCTTACCGCGAAACAATCACTCAAACAGCTGACTGCGAAGGTAAATACATTAAACAATCTGGTGGACGTGGACAATACGGACATGTATGGATTAAGTTTGAACCAAATCCAGGTAAAGGTTATGAGTTCGTAGATGCTGTAGTTGGTGGTGTAGTTCCTCGTGAATACATTCCAGTTACAGATAAGGGACTTCAAGAAGCTATGGCAGGTGGTGTTTTAGCAGGATATCCACTCGTGGATGTAAAAGCAACACTATTCGATGGTTCATACCACGATGTCGACTCTTCAGAAATGGCATTCAAAATTGCTGCATCCATGGCTTTAAAAGAAGCTAAAAATAAATGTAATGTAGTTCTACTTGAACCTATAATGAAAGTCGTTGTAGACGTACCAGAAGAATATATGGGTAACGTCATGGGAGACCTTACAAGCCGTAGAGGACGTCCTATGGGACAAGAATCAATAGGTAATACTTTAAGAATTATAGCAATGGTACCGCTTTCAGAAATGTTCGGTTATGCTACTGATTTGAGAAGTAATACACAAGGTCGTGGAAACTTCCAAATGGAAAAAGACCATTACGAAGAAGTTCCAAAATCAATCGCTGAAAATATTATAAAGAAAAACAGCGCTAATTAAAAATAGTACTTGATATTTCTTCAAGTATTAGATAAAATAATAGAGAAAAAAAGAAAGGAATTTAATATTATGGCAAGAGAAAAATTTGAACGTAGTAAACCACATGTTAATATTGGAACTATCGGTCACGTTGACCATGGTAAAACAACTTTAACTGCGGCTATTACAAAGTATTTTGGTAACACTTTCATGGACTATGCTGCTATCGACAGTGCACCAGAAGAAAGAGAACGTGGTATTACAATTAATACTGCACACGTTGAGTATGAGACTGAAAAACGTCACTATGCTCACGTAGACTGTCCAGGACACGCAGACTATGTTAAAAACATGATTACTGGTGCTGCACAAATGGACGGAGCAATCCTAGTTATTGCTGCAACTGATGGACCTATGGCCCAAACTAGAGAACACATCTTACTTGCTCGTCAAGTTGGTGTACCAAAAATCGTAGTATTCTTAAATAAATGCGATATGGTTGACGACCCAGAACTAGTTGACTTAGTTGAAATGGAAACTCGTGAACTATTAGGAGAATACGGATTTGACACTGAAGGACCAATCGTAAGAGGTTCTGCACTTAAAGCCCTTGAAGGTGATGCTGAATATGAAAAAGCAATCCGTGAATTAATGGCTTCTGTAGATGAATACATCGACGATCCAGTTCGTGAAACTGATAAACCATTCTTAATGAGTATCGAAGACGTATTCACAATTTCAGGACGTGGAACAGTTGTTACTGGACGTGTTGAAAGAGGACAATTAAAAGTTAACGACGAAGTTGAAATCGTTGGTTTAAGAGAAACTAAAAAGACAGTTGCTACTGGTATCGAAATGTTCCGTAAGTCATTAGACTTCGCTGAAGCAGGAGACAATGCTGGTGTACTTCTTCGTGGTATCTCTAGAGAAGACGTTGAACGTGGACAAGTTCTTTCTAAACCAGGTTCAGTTACTCCTCACCACAAATTCAAAGCTTCAGTATACGTACTAAGCAAAGAAGAAGGTGGACGTCATACTCCATTCTTCAGTAAATACAGACCACAATTCTACTTCAGAACTACTGACGTTACTGGTATCATTGAATTACCTGAAGGTGTTGAAATGGTTATGCCTGGTGACAACGTAGAAATGACAGTTGAATTAATCAGCCCAGTTGCTCTTGAAAAAGGAACAAAATTCTCTATCCGTGAAGGTGGAAGAACTGTTGGTGCTGGTTCAGTATCTGACATTATTGAATAATAAAAGCAAAAAAACCTTTTTAGGTTTTTTTTATTGTGGAATTCCAGCAATTTGGTAATCAATTTTTTCATTAAATTCGACATAATTTAAATATATCATCGGAATTAAAAACCATTTACCATCAATTCCACTCATCACCAAATGGTCCCTTCCAGCTTGTTCTACTAAACCATCAAATATTTTATCTCTCCAACTTGTTGAATCCGGAAAGGACACATAAACTTTTGCCCGTTTTCCTTTATTAAGTCTCAAAATATTCTCAATATAGCTCTGTTCCATTGGTAAATTCATGGCAGGTGTAGACCCAATAGGCATTATATTGCTCGTATAGTTGTTCATCTCATCTTCGTTTCCAGCACCTGGAAATGTAGGATTTTGATAATATGTACCGTTCATTTTTTTCACCTCTTTAAAATTTTATTAGTTTTCAGTCAAAATAAGACTTATTTTTCACATATTATTTAATAAAATGTATCATGAGGTGAAAATGTGAAGAATAATTATGATTTAGAAGTTAAAAAAGTTTTAAAAAATGCTGAAAAGGAAATGTTCGATTTAAATCATCCATATGTAGGAAGTGAGCACATGCTTCTTGGAATACTAAAAAATCGTGGGGAAACTACAAAAATTTTAGAAAAAAACGGTTTAACATATGAAAACTTCCGTACAAACTTAATAAAAATAGTGGGAAAAGCTCAAAAGAAAAGTACAATTGCACTTTATACTCCACTTTTAAAGAGAATAATAAGTGAAGCAGAAGAAGAGGTAAAAGAAAGTGGAGATGGAAAAGTTCAAACCGAACATTTAATAATAAGCATGCTCGAAGAGGGTGAAGGAATAGGTATAAGAATTTTAATAAACATGGGAATAAATTTAGAAGATATATATAATGATTTATCAAAGAATTTAAAACCCAAAAAAAGAAATTCAGATCTCTTAGTTTATGAAATAGGTAAATTAATGAACGGAAAAAATAGTGCCGATAGAATCTTTAAAAGAGAGAAAGAGTTAAATAATTTAATAGAAATCCTCCTCAGAAAAAACAAAAATAACCCTCTTCTTTTAGGTGAAGCCGGTGTTGGAAAAACCGCCATTGTAGAAGAACTCGCAAGAAGAATTGATGAAGGGGAAACACCAGACTTTTTACAAGGTTTTAAAATCGTAGAACTCGATACAGGAAGTTTGATTTCCGGTACAAGATATAGAGGAGATTTCGAAGATAGACTAAATAAAATAATAAAAGAACTCATAAATGAGAAAAATATCATATTATTTATTGATGAAATCCATACTTTAGTTAACTGTGGAGGAGCGGAGGGAGCGATTGACGCGGCTAATATATTAAAACCTTATCTAGCACGCGGAGACATTAAGGTAATAGGAGCGACTACTTTTAAAGAATATAAAAATTCTATAGCAAAAGATAAGGCTCTTGAAAGAAGATTTCAAATAATAAATATAGAAGAACCATCATTAAAGGACACTGAATATATATTAAAAAATATCAAATGTAATTATGAAAAACATCACAACGTACTAATTTCAGATGAAAACATTAAAGACATAATCAAGTACTCAGATAAATACATATTCAATAGATTTAATCCAGATAAATCGATAGATATACTCGATTCTGTGTGTGCGCATGTACAACTTACGAGACCTAATAACAAAAGTGCTTTGTCAGTACTGGAGAAGAAAAAAGAAAAATTTCTTGCACAAAAAAAATATCGTGAGGTACTGGAGATTGAACTCAAAATTAAGGACTTAGAAGAAAATACTAATAAAATTCAAATATCTAGAGATGATATATTAAAAGTAATCGAATATCGCGCTAATATGCCAATTTTAGATAACTTTAACATTAAACTTTCTACGTTAGAAAAAACCTTAAAAAGTCATATATATGGGCAAGATGAGCAAATAGCCGAAATAGCGGAACTTTTGAAAGAAAAATACTTGATTGACAATTCAAAACCTTTGTCCATACTCATCGCTGGCCCATCTGGAGTAGGAAAAACGTACACTGCTAAAGAAATCGCGAATAATTTATTTGGCAATAAACACTTTTTAAGACTCGATATGAGTGAATTTAATAATGAAATGTCCTTAACAAAACTTCTTGGCTCTTCAGCCGGATATGTAGGATATGATGATGAATGCCTCTTTAATAAAATCAAAGATTATCCATATTCAATCGTGTTATTAGATGAAATCGAGAAAGCGAGTAGCAAGATACAAAATCTATTTCTACAAATTTTAGATGAAGGTTTTATAAGGAATAGTAAAGGTGAGACGATTTGTTTTAACAACGTGACCATTATTATGACATGTAATTCTGAAATGAAGAGCAGCATTGGGTTTAATACAAAGAACTCTGAAGAAAAGTTACTATCGAATGAACTACTAGGTAGAATAGATAAGACTATATATTTTTCTAAAATTGAAAAAAATTCTGCTCAAAAGTACATAAAACGTGAGATGAATAATCTAAATCTATCAAAAGAAGAAGTGGAAAACATTATAAAACAAGCACAAATCGATAAATATGGGATACGTGGAATACAAAAGGAATTAAATAAATGCAAAATACACAAACTGCTAGCAAAAGTATAGGAAAACTCACCCATTTATGGTAAAATGCTACATGGAGGTACTTTATGAAATTGTATAATACTTTAACACATAAAATCGAAGAATTCTTACCACATGTACCTGAAGTCGTTAAGATGTATACTTGTGGTCCAACCGTATACCATTTTGCTCATATCGGTAATTTAAGAACATATATTGCAGAAGATGTTTTAGAAAAATCACTCAAATATGTCGGTTATTATGTTCAAAGAGCGATGAATATAACGGATGTCGGTCATTTGACTAGTGATTCCGATTCTGGTGAAGATAAAATGGTAAACAGTGCGATTAAAGAACAAAAATCTGTATTAGAAATTGCAAATTACTATACTGAAAAATTTTTTGAGGACTGCGATAAACTCAACATACGAAAACCTGATATTATTAGTAAAGCGACAGAAAATATCGATATATATATTGAAATCATAGAAAAACTTTTAGAAAAAGATTTCGCGTATATCTCTAATGGGAATGTATATTTTGATATAACAAAAATAGATGATTATTATAGTCTTACAAATCATAAAATCGATGAAATGGTCGTTGGGGTTCGCGAGGGTGTAGAAAAAGATGAAGGCAAAAAAAATCAGGGTGATTTCGTTCTTTGGTTTACTAAGAGTAAATTTCAAGAACAGGAATTAAAATGGGATAGTCCTTGGGGAATCGGTTACCCTGGTTGGCACATCGAATGTACTGGAATTTCAATTAAAAATCTTGGTGAGCACTTAGATATACATTGCGGTGGTATCGATAACATCTTCCCGCATCACACAAACGAAATTGCACAATCAGAAAGTTACCTTGGGCACAAATGGTGTAACTATTGGTTTCATGGTGAGCACTTAAACCTTAAAGATACAAAAATGAGTAAAAGTAAAGGTAATATTCTAACAGTTTCTACTCTTATTGAGGAAGGCTTTAATCCGCTTTCATATCGCTTTATGTGTTTGATGAGCCATTATAGAAAAATACTCGAATTCTCTTTTGATGCATTAAAATCCAGTGAAAACGCATATAAAAAACTACTAAATAGAATATCGATGATTACAAATGAGGGCAACTTTCAAGATGCTGCTTTTAAAGACTATAATGATAAATTCATGGAGCATTTAAAAGATGATTTAAACACCGCTAATGCTCTAACAGTTCTTTTCGAACTACTAAAAGACGATGCAGTAAACGGAAAAACTAAACTAGAACTGATAAGAAGTTTTGACAAAGTGCTAAGTTTAAATCTCATAAGCGAGAAACATGACACGCTTCATCCGCAACATGAAGAAATTACTGCTTTAATAGAAAAACGTGCTAAATTCAAAGAAGAACACAAATTCATTGAGGCAGACGGAATACGTGCAGAACTTCTTGAAAAAGGAATAGAACTCATAGATACAAGAGAGGGGACAATTTATAAAATAAAGGATTAAACCTTTCTTTTTTTTGGGTATAAATATTAGTAAATTAAGTAGAATATATTAGGGTGATAATTATAAAAAGAATTATTTTTAATACTTTAACAGTTATTGGACTTAGTTTCATTTTGCACAGCGTATACAATTATTTTCCTTCTTTTCTAACTAGTTTATTTTTTCCAGTAAACGAAAGTATATGGGAGCATAATAAGTTGATACTAATCTCATATACGCTTTCGATAGTCCCTCAGTTGA
>JAZQJK010000162.1:0-1641 GCA_045541615.1 Bacilli bacterium | reverse complement strand
GTAGGCAACTTTTATACCCATGCTCATGAGATAATTCGTGAGTTCCTCTGCCATACGTATCGTAAGTGTCGTTATGAGTACTCTTTCGTTTTTGATTTTTCTTAAATTTATTTGCTCGATTAAATCATCAATTTGACCTTCCGTTGGTTTAATTTCTATAGTCGGGTCTAAAAGACCGGTTGGTCTAATTATTTGTTCAGTATACTCATTATTTACTTTTTCTAATTCATAGTCTCCTGGAGTTGCAGATACGTATATGACATCGTTTATTTTTTCATCAAATTCATCAAATTTTAAAGGTCTATTGTCTAGGGCGCTTGGAAGTCTAAAACCATAATCCACTAGTGTAGTTTTTCTCATCCTATCTCCATTATACATCGCACGTACTTGTGGTACGGTGACATGAGATTCATCTATTACGAGGAGAAAATCATCTGGGAAATAATCTATTAAAGTTGTTGGAGTTTCTCCCGCTTCTCTAAGTGCTAAATGTCTTGAGTAGTTTTCAATACCATGGCAAAAACCAGTTTCTTTAAGCATTTCAATATCGTATAGGCATCTTTCTCTAATTCTTTGTTCTTCAATGTATTTACCATTTTCTTTAAAAAATTTTATCTGCTCATCTAATTCATTTTTAATTCTTTCAATAGATAAACTGAGTTTTTCAGGATTCGTAACAAAGTGACTGGCCGGAGAAATAGTTACGGTTTTTTTATTTTGCATTATAACTCCTGTGAGGACATCAAATGTCGATATCTTTTCGATTTCATCTCCAAATAATTCTATACGAATACCAGAACTTTTTTCATTTACTGGAATTATCTCTATGATGTCACCTCTCACTCTGAAAGTTCCACGGTGGAAGTCTAAATCGTTTCTTTCATAGGTCATATCGATTAGTCTCGTGAGTATATCATTTCTTGGTATTTCATCACCGACACTTAGAACTAACATGTGATTTTTGTAATCTTCTACTTCTCCAATACCATATATACATGATACACTTGCAACTACAATTACATCTTTATAGTTTAGTAAAGAACTCGTAGCACCGTGCCTTAATTCATCGATTTCATCATTTATACTTGAGTCTTTTTCAATGTAGGTATCGCTTGAAGGAACATATGCCTCTGGTTGATAATAATCATAGTATGATACGAAATATTCGACATGATTTTCTGGAAAAAGTTCCTTAAACTCTGAGTATAGTTGCCCAGCAAGAGTTTTGTTATGGGCTAGTACTAAAGTCGGTTTGTTCACCTTTTCGATTACATTAGCTATCGTAAAAGTTTTTCCCGTACCGGTTGCCCCTAGAAGTACTTGTCTTTTTTCACCATTTTCAATTCCTTTAACTAATTTTTCGATTGCCTGTGGTTGGTCTCCACTAGGTGTATATTTTGATTCTAATTTAAACATAATGACCTCCTTATTATGACTCATATCAACCAGATAATTCGTGTCCAACTATCAAAAATTCGTATCCTAGAACTGATTGAATAGGTCAAATTTTTAGTTGATACACATAGGCCACGCATCTCGGCCACAAATTCACTAAATAATCAAAGATGTTTTTCAATAACATATTTTATCACTTATTTTATAATGAAACAAGGAAGCTACTTTAATACTTCCTTCATATTT
>JAZQJK010000161.1:0-4366 GCA_045541615.1 Bacilli bacterium | reverse complement strand
ACGATCCGACTTGCAACTATGAGCATGTGTTCGCCCATTAGATTTTTAACTACTATTACAGAATCTTCATTGTGACTTCTCACTATTCCAGGGTCCGTTATAAAATATGAAATCACTTTATCACCTCATTTGCTCTTAATTGACCACACGCAGCATCAATATTACCACCGAATTCACGTCTAACTGTGACAACTATACCGGATCTGCGCACGATATCAAAAAATTTCATTTTATCTTCTTCAGTTGATTTAGAAAACTCCAAATGACTTGTTTCATTATATGGAATGAGATTTACATATACATTCATCCCTTTTAGAAGTCTCACTAATTCATATGCACATTCTTCGCTGTCGTTTACACCTTTTAAAAGCACATATTCAATAGTCACTCTTCTATTAGTTTTATCGATATAATATTTGAGGGCATCAATTAAAGTTTTTATATCGTATGCTCTATTTATTTTCATTATTTTATTTCTTATCTCATCATTAGGCGCGTGAAGACTTACTGCAAGATTTATTTGAAGTGGAAGTTCTGCAAACTCGTAAATCTTTGGTACTATACCACTTGTGGAAACGGTTATATGTCTAGCACCAATCGCAAGACCTTTTGCATCGTTTATTATCTTCATGAATTTTATGATGTTGTCAAAATTATCAAATGGTTCTCCTATACCCATGATGACGACACTAGAAAGCCTTATACCCGCATCTTCCTCTATTGCAAGTATTTGAGAGACGATTTCACCGGATTCGAGATTTCTCACCTTTTTTAGCCTTCCACTTTCACAAAAAGCACAGCCCATATTACATCCGATTTGACTAGATACGCATACACTGTTGCCATAATCATGTTTCATGACAACTGCTTCGATTAAATTCCCATCAGAGAGTTCAAAGAGATATTTAAGTGTAGTTTCGTTTTGTTGTTTTCTTCTAATTTTTAGTGTACTGATATCAAAATTATTCTTTAATTCCTCGACGAGTTCTTTTTTTAGATTAGTCATGTCATCAAAACTTTTAACACGTTTATCATAAAGCCACTCATAGATTTGTACTGCTTTAAAAGATTTTATACTTCTTTCTTCTAACCAAGCGATGAGTTCATCCCTAGTTAGTCCATATATATTTGTCATTGTCCTCACGCTTTCTACTAGACATAATTATAGCAAATTAGTTTTTATTAGTAAAGGTTTTTAAAGATAAGAAAAAGTGCCAAATCATAAGCACTTATTTTTTACATTCAATAGACACGCGAAGAGTTATGAATATCATTATGAGTGTATTAAGTGTTATACTACCACCATAACTTAAAAGTGGAAGCGGAACTCCTGTTAAAGGAAGAAGCGCAAGTATTCCTCCAAAATTTACTATTAAGTGTAAAAGTATTACCATGAACGTACCAAAAGCGATTAAAGAACCTGTTAAATCCTTTGCTTTTTGAGAAATTTTAAGGCATCTAAATAGTATAAACATATATAGAAGGATAATACCGGCACCTATTATGCTACCGAGTTCTTCTACTATTATTGGAAATATGAAATCCGTATGTCCTTCCGGTAAGTACATATATTTTTGAGTGCTATTACCTAGACCAACTCCAAAAAGTCCACCATTATTTATAGCAATCATTCCGTTACAAACTTGATACCCTGTCTTTAGAGTATATCTCGTACAAGGTTCTTTATATATTAAACGGTCTGCCTGTTCCTTGTTCAATAATTCTCCACCGAAGAGCATCACACCGACAACCCCTAAAACGAGTACGATACCGAGAATTTTAAAAAGTTTTACATCCTTGTCATCTTTGGAGAAAGGAATTGCCATAAACATGAAAAATACGACCAATCCTATTATTGCTGCAGTTCCAAGGTCAGGTTGTACAAATATTAGTCCCGCGACTATTGCGCAGGCAATTACTGGCCTTATAAAGAAAAATCTCCTATCACAATTAATATTTTTACCGAAATAGCAAGCCATATAGATGACGACTACTGTCTTCGCAAATTCGCTCGGTTGTAAGGAAAATAAGCCCAAATTATACCAACTTAGAGCACTATTTGTCACTGTACCATAGAAAAATAGACCACCAAGTGCTGCAATTATACCTATCATCATCAAAGACTTTAAATGTTGATATTTTGAAATCGGAAACCTCAGCAAGAAAAATATTCCGAATATGAAGCCTGCAAGCATTACTATGAATTGTTTTTTAAAAAAGTAGTAAGTATCTACCCCATATTGGAGCACTGCCGATACAGTTGAAGATGAAAAAACCATTACAAGCCCAATTATGGACATCAAAACAGTTGCAAAAAATAGAGGTTTATCCATTTTCTTAAATGCTTTCTTCATCTTCCTCAAGCCTTTCTATTTCTATGATATCACATTTTATTTTTTAAAGAAATAAAAAAGAGCAACTAAACAGTCACCTTTACAGCATTAAAGCCATATACACTCAAAATTTGAACAGCACGTCTACTCCTCGTTCCTTGCAGACAATAAAAGTAATATGTCTTGTCTTTATCCAAATATTTTCTTGGGTTATCTAATAGTTTACTCAGTTTCATGTTTATACTTCCCTTTATCGGTTTATAGTCTTCCGGGTCAACTAAGCTTATTAAAACCCCCATATCAGGTGTATATTCTTCTAATTTTATACTCTTCATATTTTATTATATGTCATTTTATTTACTAAGTTCATAGAGAATTATACTTGTGGCAACTCCGACATTTAATGATTCGCACTTTTTAGACATGTCGATATACAGGTACTCATCAGCAACTTCAAGTGCATCAGCACTCACGCCATGTCCTTCGCTGCCGATTATGATAGCACTTTTTTCACTAAATGAAACATTCTTAACACTCACTCCACCATCTACCTTAGTAGTATAGATTTTATAACCCTCTTCTTTCAAAGTTGAAGCCATTTTTTCGAGGTCTATATTTTCTATAATATTCGCATGAAACATCAAACCCTCAGTAGCACGAACGACTTTTGGATTATATATGCTCACTGAACCTTTGGTGAGCAAAATACTATCTATATCAAAAGCAACTGCACTTCTTATAATCGTACCTAGATTACCTGGGTCTTGTACTCCATCGAGCAAAAGAACGTTTCCTCTAATTTCTCTCGGTTTTAACTCGTATGCTATCCCTATTACCTTAGGAATACTTGAAAGAGTAGTGATTTTTTTCATCACGGGTTCACTGACATAAGTGGTATTAGCGTGATAAAGAGGTGTTCCAACTAGTGCAATTACTTCTTTTAAAAGTCCTGCCTTTTGTGCTTCTTCTACGAGATGTTCCCCCTCAACTAGAAATAACCCATACTCTTTTTGGTATTTTTTATCCGAGAGTTTACTCCACATTTTAACTCTTTCATTATTTACTGATTCAATCATTTTGACTCTCCTTTAACATCTTTCTCGCCATTTTGTGATATGGATAATACTTTTCGACTTCTCTCCAAAACTCCGTGCTGTGATTCATGTGCTTAAAATGGCATAACTCGTGAATAATGACATAGTCGATAAGCGATACATCTTTTTTGATAAGTTCAGAATTTAGTGTAACTGTCATACTTTTTATATTACAAACACCCCATCTAGTACTCATCTTTCTAATTCTTAAGCGAAACTCGGGCAAGTCAGTAAACTGCATGCGAAGTCTTTCGAGCCGGCTACTAAATACCACCGAACATTGATATGCAAAAAACTTATTTAACTCGTTTATATCTTTACTTATGATTTTATCTCCATCTATATAAGCCTTACTGACACCATCGAATTCTATGATGTATTTTTCCCCTAAATAGTACATCTCATTTTCTTCTAAATCGCTTTTGGGCGTTCTCTCTTTTAGTCTAAGCAAACTATCAGCATTTTTTTTAATCATTTTCTCGAGTTCATACTGACTTACATATGTGTTACAAGTTACAATTAAATCGTCCTTATCCCATTTAAAGTAAGCATGTTTGATTGACTTTCTTTTAACGATAACTTTAGTCGGATTATTATTGATGTTCACGTACATGAGTTGCACCACACTTTCAGTTAGTATTATATCACGGTTTTAGATAAGAAAAAAGATACAATAACGTATCTCATTTCACTTCGTATGGAATGTCCATTGTGCCTGCTCCCTCAAGTCTACTAGCGTATTCTTTGGTTAAATTTATGACCGGGGCGACACCAGACGAAAAGCTCACACCGTCGTTGTACAAAATTCCATAGCCATCTACATTAAACACCTTCGCATCGTCGAGCATGATATCGAAATCACTAGGCGACAGCGACCAGTAGGTAGAACCTTTATATAGGAAGTAACCGTTATTAGCCGTTCCATAAACGCCTCCGGCG
>JAZQJK010000160.1:0-12949 GCA_045541615.1 Bacilli bacterium | reverse complement strand
AATATGATTGTTAAAATTACAGCGAAAGAATCTGCAATCGGTGCTGCCCAAAGTGCTCCATCTATTCCCATATATCCAGGCAAAATTATGACAAGTGGAACAAAAACGATGATATCCCTAAATAAAGAGAGTATTGTCGATTTTAACGGCTCACCCACTGCTTGAAAGAATATAGCACTAGTCTTAGTAATAGCAGTAAATGCCACTGCCAAGAGGAATATTTTAAATGTCTTAACAGCAAATTCCATGTAGAGTTCACTCTCAGTACCAAATAGATTTATTATCAATTCTGGACAAATTTGGAATATAAGCGTACCGATGATAGCAAAAATCGTAGAAAAAGTGACTGCGATTTTATATGTCTCTTTTACACGCGAATAATTTTTAGCACCATAGTTGTATCCTATTATAGGTTGTGCCCCCATGATTATACCCACTATGACATTCATCACGATACTAAAGACTTTCATACATATACCGATCACGGCAATTGGTATATCGGCCCCATATTTAGATAGTTCACCATAATGTGCGAGAACTGAATTACACACTAAGGATATAACCACAACTGACATTTGAGTTATAAAAGTCGATATACCTAGTTTAGCAACACTGCTAAGAAGTTTAAAATCTGGTTTAAAACTATCTTTCTTAAGTTTAAATGTCTTAGTTCTCGTAAAATAAAATACCGTTAGAACAAATGATAATGACTGACTGATGACTGTTGCCCACGCAGCACCCTTAATCCCGAGGTCGAATCCAAAGATAAAAATTGGGTCGAGTATGATATTTAAAATCGCACCTGCTAGAGTTGTTATCATCGAAAACATAGGAGCTCCATCAGAACGAATGACCGAGTTCATCGAATTAGATGTCATAAAAATTGGTAAAAATAATATGTTGATTAGGAAATAATCTTTCGCGATATCTATAGTCAGATCTGATGCACCAAAAGCATAGAGCAAATCATCCGCGAATATAGTTCCGAATACCAAAAATAGTATGCTCAAAACGAAATTTATGAGTATGCTATTACCAATCGCACGGTGAGCATTCTCGGTATCTCCTCTTCCCTGACACAAAGATAGATAAGCACTCGCTCCATTACCAAAACACCAAGCGAACGCTACTGCTATTACAGTAATCGGAAATACGATACTAGTCGCCGCGTTACCTAAATAACCAAGTGAACTGTGTCCGATGTATATTTGGTCGACGATGTTATAAATAGAACTTATTAGTAGTGATAAAATGCATGGTATAGAAAATTTAAACATCAGTTTCGATATTTTTTCAGTACCTAGATATTTGTTATCTTTCATAAGTTTTTCCTCCCTTTTAAATGATATTTTTTCAGTACATTTAAATTACTTTTTTTTAAAACGACTTTGCCATTATAACACTAAATGTTTAAAAAATGCAAATAAAAATTATCTAAAAAGTGTTAAATTTTTTGGAAAGCGATTTACTAAATTTTTTAAATATGATAATATTTATATATAATGAAAGGAGGTTAAAGTAATGGCTAGAGTGAAAGATTACATCGACACACAGGATTTTACTAAGGAAGAATTATATAGTATGGTAGAAGCTGCTATTTTAATAAAAGAAAATTTAAAAGCAGGTTACCCTCTTAATGTACTATATCATAAAACTCTTGGAATGATTTTTGAACAATCTTCTACTAGAACTCGTGTATCGTTTGAAACTGCAATGACTCAACTCGGGGGACATGCTCAATATTTAGCACCTGGACAAATCCAACTCGGAAAACATGAATCCATGAAAGACACTGCTATCGTTTTATCACGTTTAACTGATATTTTGATGGCGAGAGTTCAAAAACATGAAACAGTTCATGAACTCGCTAAGTATGCTACTATCCCTGTTATCAATGGCATGAGTGACTACAATCACCCTACTCAAGAATTAGGTGACATGATAACTATGTTCGAACATCTTCCAGAAGGAAAGAAAATCGAAGATTGTAAAGTCGTATTCGTCGGAGACGCTACTCAAGTTTGTGCATCTCTAATGATGATTGCCACTAAATTCGGAATGGATTTCGTTCATCTCGGACCTAAAGGATTCCAACTTAGAGAAGAACATGCTCGCATTGCAGAAGAAAACTGCAAAGTATCCGGTGGTAGTTTTAAAGTCACTGATGATGTAGAAGAAGCACTTAAAGATGCAGATTTCATTTACACAGATGTTTGGTATGGTCTATATGAAGCAGAACTAACTTACGAAGAGAGAATGAATATTTTCTTCCCTAAATATCAAGTTAGTGCTGAAATGATGAAAAAAGCTGCTCCGCATGCTAAGTTCTTACACTGCTTACCTGCAAATCGTGGTGAAGAGGTCACTGATGAAGTTATGGATTCAGAATATTCAGCATGCTGGGACCAAGCAGAAAATAGACTTACTGCAATGAGAGTGTTACTCGTCTACTTCATGGACAAAATGGAAGAAACAGTTGAAATTTGTAAAAGAAATTTAGAAAAATAATAAAAAGAAAAATAGGAGTAATTAAAAATGGCTAAAAAGAAGAAAAAATTTAGATTGCTCGATGCCGTTTTGGCAACTGTTTGTATTACGTTAGTAGTAGAATCAGTTGCACCAACTGCGGCAATCGGTAATTCCCAATATTTTTGGTGGATTTTATTGATAATCGGTTTCTGTTTACCATACGGTATGATAACTGCAGAACTTGGAACTACTTATCCATCTGATGGTGGTATGTATGACTGGGTTAAAAAGGCCTTTGGTAAAAAATGGGCTGGAAGAGTTGCATGGAATTATTGGATTAATTTCCCTCTTTGGATTGCATCACTCGCAGTAGCAGTTACTGATGTAGTTGCAGGTATATTCGAAATCGAATTATCTATTATATGGTTGTTAATCTTACAACTTGGGTATACTTGGCTCGTTTGTCTACTCGGAAATTTGAGAGTAACAGACACTAAGGAACTCGTAAATATCGGTACAATTTTCAAAGTTGTATTCGTTCTAGCACTAGGTTTCCTCGGTATTTACACATTTATTAAAACAGGACAAAGTGCTAACCCTATCGAAAGTGTTACTGACCTTTTACCAAGTTTAGACTTAGCGGGTCTATCATTCGTTTCGATAATAATATTTAACTTCTTAGGATTTGAAGTAGTTGCAACTTTTGCAGAAGATATGGAAAATCCTAAAAAAGAAATACCTAAAGCTTTAATTATTGGCGGTACCTTAATGGCTTTATTCTACATTTTACCAGCAACTGGTGTAAATGTTTCTATGAGTTTAGAGGATGCTGAAGTTGCAGGTATTACTGAAGCGTTTGCTATACTTTTAACTAATTTAGGAGTATCAGATGTAGTAGTACGCACTATCGTAATTGTAGCAGGTTTAATGTTCATCTATACTATGGTCGCAAACATCGTTTCATGGTCATTTGGTGTAAACTCAGTTGCTAAATATGCTGCTGATGATGGAAGTTTACCAGCAGTGTTCAGTAAGACAAACAAAAAAGATGTTCCTTACATGGCTTCATACATGAATGGTATCGTTGCTACAATAATCATAATAATAGGAATATTCCTCGGAGAATTCTCAGAATCTGCTAGTAACCTATTCTGGACATTCTTCTCATTGAGTTTAGTAACCCTATTACTATCTTATGTCCCAATGTTCCTATCATTCTTAAAACTTAGAAAAATCGATCCAAATGCAAAACGTCCTTATAGAGCACCGGGTGGCGAAGGTATGACTAAAGTTATCGCAATCGTTCCACTTGTATTACTCATCTTAGGAATCGTATTTACCCTATTCATCGACTTCACTTGGGAATCAATTATGGCAAACTTACCTCTAATTTTAGGTGTCGGTTTATCACTAATAATCCAAGAAATTTTAGTTTCAAGAATCAAGGAGGAAAAATAGTAGATGAAAAGATTAGATTCTACTCCAAAAAAAGACGGTTTCAGAATGCCGGGTGAATTTGAAGTACATGCTGGTACTTATATCATCTGGCCTGAACGTCCAGATAACTGGAGATTAGGTGGAAAACCTGCTCAAGAAGTATTCACTGAAGTTGCAAGAGTAATAGGAAAATATGAACCTGTTACTATGGTCGTAAGCCGTGCACAGTATTCTAATGCAAGAGGAATGCTACCTGACTATGTTCGTGTAGTTGAGATGAGCAATGATGATTCATGGATTAGAGACTGCGGAGCAACATTCGTAGTAAACGAGGGTGGCGAAGTAAGAGGTGTCGATTGGACATTCAATGCTTGGGGAGGATTAGTTGATGGACTATATTTCCCTTGGGACCAAGACGATAAAATCGCTCAAAAGATGTGTGAACTCGAAAGAGTTGATAGTTATAGATTAAACGACTTTATCTTAGAAGGTGGTTCAATTCATGTAGATGGCGAAGGAACAGTCATGGTAACTGAAGAGTGCCTCTTATCCGAAGGAAGAAATTCAGACCTATCTCGTGAAGAAATCGAAGAAGTACTTTGTGAGTACTTGAATTGTGAAAAAGTTCTATGGATTCCAAGAGGAATTTATAACGATGAAACTAATGGTCACGTAGATAACATGTGTAATTTCGTTAGACCTGGTGTCGTACTTCTCGCATGGACTGATGATGAAAACGACCCACAATACGAAAGAAGCGTAGAAGCGTATAACTACTTGAGTAGTGTCACTGACGCGAAAGGAAGAAAATTAGAAATCCACAAGATGCTAATACCTTCTCCAATTTTAATTACTAAAGAGGAATCTCTTGGTGTTGATGCTGTCGATGGAACACTTCCTAGACAAGAAGGAGACCGCATGGCTGCATCTTATGTTAACTACTATACAGGAAATGGCTTTGTAGCACTTCCAGTATTTAACGACCCACACGATGAACTCGCGATAAAGAAATTACAAGAACTTTACCCTGATAGAGTTATCGAACCAATTTATGCAAGGGAGATACTGTTGGGTGGCGGAAATATTCACTGCATCACTCAACAGTTACCCAGGAGCAATTAAGAGAAATAAAATCGTCATTGCCCTAGGTGGAAATGCCCTCGGTAATAATCCAGAAGAACAACTCGAAAGACTGGAAAATGTCGCTAAAATAATCGTAAAACTTATTAAAGATGGCAATAGAATCGTTCTAACTCATGGTAATGGGCCTCAAGTTGGTCAAATATCACTCGCAATGGAATACGCATCTAATGGAGAGGTAAAAACTCCAAGTATGCCATTTCCTGAATGTGGAAGCATGAGTCAAGGATACATTGGATACCAATTACAACAATGCATTCAAGATGAACTCGAGAGAGAAAATCTTACAAAGAACTGTGCCACTTTAATAACCCAAGTTCTAGTAGACCCAAATGATAAGGCATTTGAAAATCCTACTAAACCTATCGGTATGTTCTACTCTAAAGAAGAAGCAGAAGAAATCGAAAAGGAAAAAGGATATCAGTTTGTTGAGGACTCAGGACGCGGTTATAGAAGAGTTGTACCTTCCCCTATTCCTGTCGATATCATTGAAAAGAAACCGATCGAATTACTCGTCAATAATGACAATATAGTAATAGCAGTCGGTGGAGGCGGAATACCTGTCGTAAAGAAAGATAAAATATGTCTTTTAGAAGGTGTAGAAGCCGTTATCGATAAGGACCGTTCTAGTAGTCTTTTAGGTAAAGAGATAGATGCTAACATGTTACTAATCCTAACAGCAGTTGATAAGGTATGTATAAATTTCAATAAGGAAAATGAACAAAAACTTGACAGCATGACTGTCGAAGAAGCAAAAAAATATATTGCTGAAGGTCATTTTGCTAAAGGAAGTATGTTACCTAAAATAGAAGCATGTATCGATTTTATCGGAGATAATAAAGAACGAGTGGCAATAATCGCATCTTTAGATAAAGCAAAAGATGCATTGGATGGTAAATCTGGTACTAGAATTACTTTTAAATAAAAAATGACTATATCTCAGGCGAGAAATAGTCTTTTTTTTAATTTTACTTATTTTAACAAATCAGCCAAGTACAACTCACTTTTATTATGCACTTTTTTAGTTTTTGTACTTTTTAATATTTTTGATTTAATAAATTAATATAGGTGTTTTCTCTTCTATAAATCGTGTATTACTAGAGGTGTGAAAGTTTTTTTTGTATGACATTAAATTCTTTAGCAATTTTTCACCCTTTTAACGAATAACTGTTATTAATAGAAAGTGTGCTATACATGAAAAGTACATCTCGATTTTTATGTTCGATTAAATCATTAAAATATTTACTGTTTATATATCTATTATCGATTAAAGTTATTTTAGAGTAATTCTCTACCAATAAGGGTACGAGGCTACTTGCAAATGAGTCCCTAAATATGATAAGTTCCCTATCGCCATTATACCTCTCATTATAGATTTCGATATATGAACTCGCACCATCTAAAAACACTTCATAAGAATCGAATCCAGTAAGTTTTTCTTCATTATATATCGAATTTAAGTTTTTATTTTCAAGATATACTACTCTTGCATCATCAATAATTTCATTACTAAGATAAATGAGTTTCTCCGGTTTTCTATCTATCGCAGATTCACCATAGTACACACCATAAAATTTGTCATATATATTTTGATTTAGTTGAGAAACTCGATATTTATATCCGAATGCAGTCGCCATTTTATTTAGAACGCCAGTCAAATTTTCTTGTCTCCAATGGGTATCAGTCTCATAGAAATCCTCTAATTTTAAAGAGTCCCTTATGTCAATATCTGTGAAGTTGAGTTTATCAATTCTCTCATAAATATAATCGTAATCGATGTGTAAAAAGTCTTCATCCTCTAGATAATAATTTTTGTCTGGTATTATCATCATATAAAAGTTGCTCGAACTGAATAGTGATGCTAGTTTCTCAGTATTAATCACAAAATTTTCTATAGATTTCTCATCAGTTGGGAAATTTGATTTAAAAATGTAATCATCCTTTATATATATTCCATTGTTATCGAGTTTATTTAGGACTTTTAAGTTAAAATATGCTTTTATACTTCTAAATGTTTCCCTGAATGGAAAATGGTCTAGAAAATATTTTTCTAAATCTTCGATATATTCATTTGAAAACTTAAAACTCGGAAAATCAGCAAGATGTCTTCTCTCAGAATAACTGACTGTTTCATCCTTGAATATTAAAAACATAAACATAAATGCTGTAATAAATGACACAAAAACGATGCTTAAAATTTTGTTTTTCATGATTACCTCCTAAAATCTAAAGTATAAAAATGGATTAAATGACTCATCGACTAAAAATGCAGTTGATAAAATCAGTAATGCGAGATAAAAAATTGGTTCTAAAATGCTAAATATCTTTGAAGTCGACTTTATATATTTTTTTATTGGGACAGCCGCTATTATGCTTATAAGTAAAATGCTGACATTGTTTTTTAAATGGTATGAACTAATAGAAGATGAAAGTGGCAAATCCGATAAGCCAAACATCACTTCTAGACTACTCAGAATTTCTGCTAAACTCTCACTTTTAAATATTAAAAAACTGATTATTACTATAAATAATGTATATACATGTTTCATCATATGAGTTTTTGATATGTATTTTTGTAGGAATATTTTTTCTATTAAAAGAATGATTCCAAAATATATCCCCCATAGTATAAAATTCCAACTTGCACCGTGCCAAAATCCTGTAAGTCCCCACACGATTAAGATGTTTCTAATCCATTTGAAAGTACTCACCCTATTTCCACCAAGTGGTATATAGATGTAGTCTCTGAACCAGGATGATAGAGATATATGCCACCTTCTCCAAAAGTCCGTAATCGAATTTGCAATTAATGGATAATTGAAGTTTTCTAAAAATTTAAATCCCATCATGAGCCCTAGTCCAATGGCCATATCACTATATCCGGAGAAGTCGAAATATATCTGAAGTGTAAACAATATAGGCTTTAGCCAAGCAGACAGAACAGAATCTACGACAAGGGCAGTTTCAAATTCTGCAAGTGTATTTGCAATTAGGACTTTTTTAGAGAGTCCTATTATGAATCTCTTAACACCACATCCAAAATTATCTATGCTTATATCCTTGTTTTTGAGTTCATCTTTTACAGTGTCGTATCTTACTATTGGTCCCGCGATAAGCTGAGGAAACAATGAAATATATGTCATGAGTTCAAGTAAACTGCTTGCAGGTTCATGCTTTTTATTATAGACATCTACTAAGTACCCGAGTGCTTGAAATGTATAGAAACTTATACCTATTGGCATAACTATATATAGAAAAGGTAAATTTGCATTTAGTATCTCGTTTATATTAAATATGAAAAAATCGGTATATTTGAAGATGATGAGTTGTCCTACATTATAGATTATACCAAGGATGAGGTATGGTTTTGAATTATTCGCACTCTTAATTTTTTGACTTAAAAAGTAATTTACTATGCATGAAAGCAAAAGAAAGACTATGTATTTTGGTTCACCAAGTGCATAAAATAGCAAACTGAATATTAATAGGCATAGGTTTTTATACTTATCAGGTGTAAATAAATATACTATTAAAAAAATAGGTAAAAAAACATATAAAAATGTTATAGATGAAAATACCATGATTACCTCCTCAAAAAAAGACTCTGATGAGCCTTATAATTCGTCAAAACCTTTTTCGTAGTCTTCAGCTTTTTCACTCATTATCAAGATGATTAAATCGCCTCTATTTTTCACTACTACTTGGTCTTCTTCTACTCCAACACAAATCCATTTTGTAGGGTTTATGTTTTCTTTTATAGTCGTTTTTATTTTTTCGATATCTGCGTTTTCTTTAGCACGCATTAAAACGATTGAGTGTGCGATAGAACCAGTCATAGATTCAGATGCGATTGCTTCTTCAAATTCGATATCAGCACTTCCCAAATAATATTCGACGTTTTCCTCAGTGACTATAGTGTTACCTAGCATCATAGGACGTTCATCTTCAGCGACAGGACTATATACTTTTTCCATGAGTTCCTCTAAAGAACCCTCTACTCTCTCATCAGCACATCCTGTCAGTAAAAAAGTTCCTCCAATTAACAGTGCAAACATCGCAAATAGTTTAATTTTTTTCATTTTGTACATCCTTTCCTTAGGAATTATATCAAATATATTGTGTTTTGTATAGTAAAAAATAAAAAGAACCAATACTGCTTGGTTCTCAAGTATTACTTTTCAATTACTGTTTTAACACGAGATTAATAAGTCAATCGAAAATATAGAAGTACACTAAGTAATACTCGGGTGTACTCTTTTATTATATTCTATTTACTTTTCTTTATTATGGTTTTTAATGGCAATCTCTATATCTTCTTTACTCAGTTGTTCCGTATTTTCTATGACGTACTGTTCTTCATAATAATTAATTCCCATCCCTATTACAAATATAGTTGCAAGTATATAAATCCAAATCATTAGAATTGCAATATTAGATAGACTACTGTAATAGAGAGTATAATTCGCAAAATGTCCAACGTAATATAGATATATTTCAGTTGCTAAAATCCACCCAAGAGATGTAAAAATTGCTCCTATGTTTACATCTTTACTTGGGACATCCTTATCCGGAGCTAATATATATAGTATTTTGATAAATAGGAATATTACGAGCCAAGAAAAAGGTGTCTTTAGTAAATTAAATATATTATATATATCGCTTGGGCCTGTGACAGACTCTAATAAACTGAGCAAAAAGTTTCCAAATACGGGAACTAAAAGTATGAATAGAAATAACATGATTATAAAGAACACCATAACAATGGCTTTGATTCTTCTATATATGAAGTGTTTAGGTTTTATACCGTATATATTATTCGCTGTTACTATAACCGAGTTCATACCATTACTTGCAAGATATATTCCCACGACGAGGAGTACAAGCATGCCTAAATGAAAACTTGCTTCTTGAACATTTGGCGTTAAAAGTTCCATAAAGGCTGGGTCAAAATTTATGTTGAAATAACTGTTTAAATCCGCAATTGAAATAGACAAGAATGATGAAATATACCCGATTATAGTGATAGTAGGTACTAAAGATAATATGAAAAAGAAGGCGAGTTGTCCTGGTAAAACAGACATCTCTGGCCTACTTAAAACTTCAATGAGATGTTTAAAAAGTCTCTTAAATCTTTGTATCATGTGCATCACCTTGAGCAAGTTCTTTATTTTCTCTCATCTTTTCAGTTGCTTCGTTTATAGCATCATCTATGAGTTTAACATCATCTTCAATCATACTAAATCCGATTGCTGCACCCTTATCATGTGGTAAGTTTTTGAATTCTTTATTCAATTTTTTAATATAACTTAAAACTTGTTTTTCACTGTAACCGACCATGTAAATAGTGAATTCGTTACCATCGGTTCTCATTACTTCCGTATTATCAAGTTGGGTCTTAATGAGCACATTCGCCGCAGCTTGTATTTGCCTATCCCCTTCTGTATATCCATATGTATCATTCAAATCTTGTAGTGAATTTAAATCTATTACTATAATTGCTTGAGGATAAATAGTATTTTGATTCCATATAGAGAGATTCTCACTCAAGAAGTTTCTATTTTTTAGGGAAGTTAACATGTCGATATATTTCATCTTATCAACTTTTTTGATTTTTTTCTTTATATGTACTCTCTTACCAAATTTATAGATTATAAAAGTAATCACTGCGATTGAAACACTCAAAATAACTGCATATTTTGTTATATTATAAATTATAGTTCCTGATTTTTCAGCTCTATTATAATCATCGATTCCACTGTATATGACTTCATTTTTATCAAGTGTACTCACGTAATAAGTAAATAGCCTATTAAACATCGTATCGTTTGGCGATATGAATTCATAGTTGTAATCAGTATTAACTGAAAATCTCTCATTGACGTGCTTATTCTCATTTCTATACACTAAATAATTCATTTTATCCATTGCCACTATTGCATGTCTTTTTAAAAGTTTAGTGAGTTCCTTGTCCGTATTATATGTCACCGTTGAATAACCATTCTTTTCTAAATAAGTCTTAACAAATGAATTATCTTTTACATATACATATTGCCCTTTAAGTGCAGGTAAACTTGTAAATGTCCTAGAATCTTTATTGTTCATCACGACACTTATATCCATAGTATGAATAGTATCTACTTTACTTAAAGTGTATTCTTTACCATAGTAATTGACAAATAAATCGACTTTTTTACTATTCATTGCCTTTTCTAACTTCGATAAACTAGAATATTCCTTAGGTTCAAAGGTGATATCACTAAAATCACTGAAACGCTCTAAGTAGATATTTGCAATACCGCCATATGTTCCACCTTTTTCTATATCGAAAGGTTTATTTGCAATAAAACCATAATTATACTTTTTATTATTTATGACATCTAATTCTTTTTCAGTTATTTTTAATTTAGTAGTAAATAACCTAAATTCACTTTCATCGAACTCTTCTTTAAATTCTTCTAAAATCCATACATTGTAAAACTTTGTTAAAATAGATGTGAGTATATCATTATCACTTGAAGTCATAAAGTAGTAGTCTTTTATATCAGAAAAGTGATAATTTATACTATAAAGATTTTCTAATATGGTATCTAGATACTCCATCATTGGTACTAAAATATGCGTACACTCATCATCCTCTAGTCCCTTTAACAACTCCTGTTTCGTATTATAATTTTTGACTGTAAGAGAACTCGACTTTTGATAATTACTTATGAGCGATACATCCTTTGTAAGAATACCAATTTTCTCTTTTATATTTGATACATCTTCATAGAGTTTACTGGTTTTGCTCACTAATACATAGTGGTCTATATAGAAAACCTTAGCATTTTGTGGTAAACTCGTACTCTTAGCTAAACTTAGGCCCGAGACCGGATTATGCACCGATGAAGTGATGATGTTGAATTCAAGACCATGTTCTTCTTCGATGTCTTCAAGGAATTCGTAATACACGCCTGTTCCAGCACTGCCAAACACGTTTGCATCATTTACTACATTTATCGATATCAAACTCGATTTATTCTCCGTTATATATCTTTTTTCAGTTACTGTTAGTTGGTTTTCATCTTGCAGTATTCTATATATCACCATGAAAAAACCAATCGAAAGTATTATGCCAATTAAAACTATAAAGGCAGTATTTTTTTTCTTTTTCATAAATTCTCCTATTTAGCATTGTTAGACCACGTTATTGTGGAAACTCCTGCTTTTCTATATCCAATTATTGGAAAATATGGTTCTTTATTTTCGTCCTCTTCCTCACTAGAAGATTCTTCTTTTACTTCATCTTTCGTAAAAAGAAATTGTAAATCGTAGAAATTTAGATATGTTTCTTCAAAAAAATCTAAACATTTTATTGCAACATTTTTTGCATCATCAATGCTTGTATCAGAAGTAAATTCTACATTAAAGTATACGATTTTACCATGTATATTAATAGTTACATCTTGAATTTTTTCTTCCTCATTCAAAGACTTTTGCATCTCTGTAATTTTTTTCTTAGTGATTTCAACATCACTTATACCATCAAGTCTATTTCCATACACATTACCTGAATTACTGCTTATGATATATGAACAAGCCATACCAAGTATTATAGCAATACAAACCAAAGTAATCCCCATCAAAATAACAAATACTCTATTTTCTTTGTAAAATTTTTTCAATTTATATCCACCTCTTTACAAAAACAATTATACTACATAATACTATTCATGGCAAATGAAATGTAAACATCAGTTAAAACGAAAAAGAAACACTTGAAATGTTTCTTTAAAAATCGAATAAACTGAGTTGATTTGACTCACTCATGCCATCGAACACTCCTAAGAGCCTCATCTTATCGATGGTTGTTGAGTTTACTTTAGCACGCATTTGAACGTCTTCTATACTGAGGAAAGGTCCT
>JAZQJK010000159.1:0-4559 GCA_045541615.1 Bacilli bacterium | reverse complement strand
TGCTAGGGCTAAGTTTTTACTAGCTTCGACTTCACCGATTGACTTAGTGATAACTGCTGTTTTTTCACGTTCTGCTTCGGCTATTTTTGCGATTACGCGTTTCATCTCTTCAGGTAGTGCGATGTCTTTAAGTTCGACGTTCTCTACCTTGATACCCCAAGGGTCAGTTGCTTCATCGATTATTTGGCAGATGTTTGCACTTATCTTTTCGCGTTCTGTTAAAAGTTCATCTAAAGTTACAGCACCGACTGCATTTCTCATAGTAGTCTGAGCGAGTTGTCCAACTGCATAGTAATAATCTTGTACTGCGAGTATTGCTTTAGATGCATCAAATACCTTGTAGTAGATTACGGCATTTATTCTAACTGAGACATTATCCTTAGTAATCGCATCTTGTTCAGGTACGTCTACTGCTTTAGTACGGATGTCTACTTTCTTAAAACTTTGTACTATAGGAAGTACGATGTTCCAACCCGGATTTAATATTCTTGAATACTTACCAAACGTGAATAAAATACCTCTTTCGTACTCCTCGATCTGTTTGATAGATGAAATTAAAATTACAGCGATGATGATTAAAATTGTCAATAGCATATTTTCTTACTCCTTTCTAATATCATTTTACCATACAATATGTAAAACTAGAAGAAGATATGAAAAAAATTGCCGAATTATTTGACAAAGATTTAAAAAAATTATATCATTTTAGTAGGATAGGATTGATAATATGAAGAAGACTTATGTAGTACAAATCATAATTGATATAGTAATCGTGCTTTTAGGGTTATTCAATTACCTCTTTCCAGAGATAACTGGGCTCAATGCGAGCATGACTTTCTATGTGATGTTATCGGTGTATGCAGGGCTCGAGTTGTGTGAGTACATATTCGATAGGACTAGGCGAGAACCATTATATTTGTTCTTTGCAAGTGCGACTGCTGCTTTCAGTGGATTTTTCTTAAAAGGGTATGACCCAAGTTATGTGCTTTCCATAACGATTGCTGTATGGATATTAATGGTTGCCATTATAAAGATAATTTCGCTTGAGGAGATATATGAGAAAAAATCACATCTATTTTTGATTAAACTGACTCTCATGAGTGTGACTATATTAGTCGGGCTCTTAGTGAGCATCAATCTATTTTATAATATATCGGTTATAAACTACATGCTTGGGTTTATGTATATGAGTTATGGTATCTTAGAACTCATGGGAGACTTTTTACATTTCTTGAGTGAGAATAGTAAGTTTTTGAAGGAGTAGTTTATGGATATTTTGAGTATAATAGATAAGAAGAGAATTGGGTTAGAGCTTTCTCGTGAGGAGTTAGATTTTGCTTTCAATGGTTATTTAAAGGGTGAAGTACTAGACTATCAGATGAGCAGTTTACTCATGGCAATATGTATTCGTGATATGAGTATGCGTGAGACTATAGATTTAACCGATTTGATGCTTAATAGTGGTATTAAACTAGATACTAGAGATGCATCTTTGCAGGTAGATAAACACTCGACAGGGGGAGTCGGTGATAAGACTAGTTTGATTCTTGGACCAGTGCTTGCGACCCTTGGTTTAAAACTCGGAAAACTCTCTGGTCGTGGGCTTGGTATTACTGGTGGCACTATAGATAAACTTGAAAGCATACCGGGTTTTAGGGTGGCGCTTACTAAAGAAGAATTCGTTCATCTTATCGATAAAGTCGGGTTCGTAGAATGTGAACAAACTCCCGAGTTTACACCCCTTGACAAAGTGATATATAGCCTTAGAAGTGTAACCGGTACAGTATCATCAGTACCACTTATAGCATCTAGTATAATGAGTAAAAAACTCGCGGTTGGTGCGATGTATATCCTCATAGATTTAAAAGTAGGAGAGGGTGCTTTAATAGATAATAAAAAAGATGCGATATGTCTTGCTAATACAATGATAGAGATAGGAAAAGCCTATGATGTAGAGGTTATTCCAGTTCTAACTGACATGAACACGCCACTTGGAGATAACGTAGGTAATGCCCTTGAGGTAATCGAAGCCTTGGATGTATTAAAGGGTAAAAACGGTGCTTTAAGGGATTTGTGTATAGAACTATCGAGTGTGCTCTATTCGAAAGTAAAAAAAATAAATTTAGATGCCGCAAGGGAAGAAGTGACTAAAGCAATCGATGAAGGACGTGCTTATGAGAAGTTTTTAGAGTTTGTACGCATGCAAGGTGGAAATATCGATGATATAGAGATATCTGATAATATAAAACCAGTTTATTCTAGAGATGAAGGAGTGCTCGAAGATATATCTGCTAAGAAAATTGGTGAACTATCATTAAAACTCGGTGCTGGTAGAATAAAGAAAAATGATAGAATAGACACTAGAGTTGGAATAGTAATAAACAAGCATATTGGGGATAATATCAAAAAAGGCGATATACTTTGCTATCTATATCAAAAGGATGAAACCGATAGAATCCTTGAAGCATTAGATGCGTTTTCTATTGTAAAGTGAGATTGTTTAGGTAAAGTTTTAATCTTAAATAATATATAATAGTTGTGAGGGATGTAAATGAAAGTAATAATCACAGCAGGTGGAACTGGGGGACATATCTATCCAGCACTTGCAATTATTGATAAAATAAAGGAAAAAGAACCGGATAGTGAATTCATATATATAGGAACTACTAACAGGATGGAAAAAGATATAGTACCTAAAAGGGGCATAAAATATGTCGGCATAGAGATGTATGGATTATCTAAAAACATAATTAGGGATATTAAAGTGATGTTCTTAATAAGAAAAAACATGAGTAAATGCACTAAGATTATGAAGGAATTTAAACCCGATGTAGTACTAGGTATAGGAGGATATGTCACCTTTCCAGTACTTCTTGCAGCAAAAAAGTGTGGTATCAAAACTTTCATACACGAACAAAACTCTATACCGGGTAAATCTAATAGACTTCTTGCTCGCCTTGCCGATAAAATCGGTGTGAGTTTTAAGGGTAGTATGAACTGCTTTGATGAGAAAAAATGTGTATTCACAGGTAATCCTTGTAGTGAAAAAGCTCTCAGTATGCCGAAGATATCTAGAACTAAGTATGGATTAAATCCTGATAAAAAGTTCGTACTCATGGTTCAAGGTAGTCTTGGAAGTAGTGCGATGAATGCTAAAATGCTCGAATTTTTAAAGTCCATCGATAATGAAGAATATGAAGTTTTATATGTGACAGGTAAGTCCTCTTACGAAGAGTTTTCTAAAAATAAATTTAGCAAAAACGTTTTTATAGAGCCATATATCGAAGACTTAGCAGGACTCATGAAAGATGCCGATGTCGTGATAAGTAGGGCAGGCGCAAGTTCTATAAGCGAGATAATAGCCTTAAAGAAATTATCGATTTTAATACCAAGTCCATATGTCGCAAACAATCATCAATTTTTTAATGCGCTTGAAGTTGCAAATAATCGTGCTGCGGTGATGATTGAGGAATCTGCACTTACTATGAAGATACTAAAGACCCAAATTGACAAATTACTAAATGACTTGGAGATGCAAATAAACATGAGACTCAGACTCTCTAAAATGCAAAAAAATGACAGCAGTACAATAATTTATGATGTGATAAAGGATATGATAAAATAGATGAGTGGTAAGGAAAAGAGAAAAACTAAAACTGTCGTTAAAAGAAGGCTAAATATCAAAAGAGTCTTTCTTTTGGTCGTTCTTTTTTCTCTAGCCTTCATGCTCATAAAAGAGGTATTTAAATTAGAAATCGACACGATTTTAGTGAGTGGGAATGATTATTTAAGTGCAAGTGATATCATAGATGTATCCGGCTTAAAGATAGAGAATTCGTTTTTAAAGGTATCTAAAAGGGAAGTGTGTAAAAACATAAAAACTCTTTCTCTGGTTGACAGTTGTACTTTAAAGAAGAGTCTCGATAGAAAAGTAAAAATCATAATTACGGAAAATAAACCTCTATTTTATTATTTAAATGAGGAGAAAGTTGTGCTCTCTAGTATGGATGCAGTTGAATTAGAAAACACCTTTGGTATACCAACGCTTATAAATTATGTGCCAGAAAAAGTATTAGATGAATTTACTAGTGGACTTTCTCATATAAGTGGTGATATAATACGCTCCATAAGCGAAATCGAGTACACACCGAGTACGAACAGTAAGGGTGCATACATCGATGAGGAAAGGTTTATGCTATCTATGAACGATGGAAATATAATTTATATTAATAATAAACACTTGGATATATTAGAATCTTATGATAAGATTTATGCCCATGTCTCTTTAAAAACTGGTGGTAAGAAGGGGACTTATAATTTCGATAGTGATTTTGATAATTATATTTTTAAAGCATTTGAATAGGAGTGGGGTTTTGTATGAATTATGATGCTATGATGTCTGACTTGATTAATGAATTAGACTATAGACCAAGTTTACTTTTACATTCTTGCTGCGCGCCGTGTTCAAGCAGTGTGATTACTAGGCTAAATGAACACTTTGATATCACGGTTTTATACTACAACCCTAATATTGAACCCAAAGAAGAATATGAAAAGCG
>JAZQJK010000158.1:0-6069 GCA_045541615.1 Bacilli bacterium | reverse complement strand
AGAAGGGACGGGCTTTTAATGTGCATTTTGAAGTCAATTTTTCACGTGGATAAAAAAATCGTTTTATTACTATTAATAACTAATGTTATCGCATTTTCTTTTGGGTTGTCATTACCAAATCCTTTAGAAAATAAGCATACTTACAACGAAATAAATACATATGCAATGTTTATTGAAGATGAAACGAGTGGTGAATATGTTGAGAGTTCCACAAGTAACTTTCCAACCGATGGTTATGAGTTAAATTTGGATAAAAGTTCATGTATAAATGGTGGAGTATTATCACAAAATGATGAGACTAAAAAAATAAGTTTATCGGTTAATAAATCGGATAGTTGTAAATTATATTTTGATAAAGAAATCGCATCTTTAAAAACACTTCAAAAATTGGGACTGACCTCAAACGGTGTTGCCCCAGCAAGTTTATTTGCAAGCATTGCAACTACTGATGAGGGTATTTATGAAATGGAAGATGACTACGGAACTAGTTACTATTTTCGTGGAGCGGTAGAAAATAACTATGTATCATTCGCAGGATACTGCTGGAGAATAATTCGAATAAACGGAGATGGCAGTTTAAGACTAATATACGATGGAACTAGTTGTCATGCAAATGGTACATCAAACACAGACAGATTAATCAAAACAGGACTAGATTTTAATGTTGATTCTGAGGGTATGTCATATGTAGGGTATATGTATGGTTTGGAATATGTTACAACTAATACTAATAGATGTTTGATGCTAGACTCAAGTAACAATGTCGTTGATAATGCGAGTACATATGCTACAAAAAATGCATGTGAAAGTGCCGGAGGCAAGTGGACAACAACAGCATACGAAGCGACACATGCGAATGTAAAGAATAGTACGATAAAAGATTATTTAGATGATTGGTATAAGACAAATGTAGTAACCAAAGGATATGGAGATTATGTCAAGGATACAATTTTTTGTGGAGACCGAAGTATTTATTCTGGTGAAGGTTATGGAATGGATTTAACATATTACGGTGGATATAATAGATTATGGGCAGTAAATGTGGTACCCCAACTCAAATGTCCACAAAAACAAGATGCATATACAGTAGATGATAAAATATATGGAAATGGAGACTTAGAGTTTCCTGTCGGTTTAATAACCGCTGATGAAGTCAGCCTCGCCGGAGGCGTTAATGGGACATATAATCTAGGTTACTATCTATATAAAGGTTCTGACTATTGGTCGATGTCTCCTTTTCAATTCAATAGCCTTGAGGCATATGGGTTCCATGTAAGCAGTTTTGGGGAAGTACACCGCGAAATGGTGGACACTACGAATGGCGTCGCTCCCGTCATAAATCTAACCAAAGAATATGCAAATAAACTCGAAGGAGAAGGTACTAGATTATCACCATACACTGTACCATAAACAAAAAACTGATAAAGTCTAAAAATTGACTTAAATCAGTTTTTTAATTTTCTATACCTTCTAATTTTACACTAACTAATTTAGATACACCGGATTCTTGCATCGTAATGCCGTATAAAGTATTTGCGTATTCCATAGTCTTTTTCTTATGAGTTATGACTATAAATTGAGTTTTGTGTTCGTACTCCTTCAAATATGTACCAAACGTATCGACATTTGCTTCATCAAGTGCTGCTTCGACCTCATCCAAAATACAGAAAGGTACAACCTTGACATTAAGTATTGCAAAGAGAAGGGCAATTGCCGTTAAAGTTTTCTCTCCACCGCTTAAAAGAGTGATGTTCTTGAGTTTTTTGCCAGGTGGTTCTGCTATGATATCGATGCCAGTTTCTAAAATATTGCTTTCATCAGTGAGAACTAACTCGCCGTGGCCGCCTTTAAATAACCTAGAAAATACATCTTTAAATTCCTTGTTCACGGCGTTGAATGTCGTTAAAAAGTTCTCAGCCATAGTAGAATCCATCTCATCGATTATCTTAAGGAGGTCATCTATGGAACTTTGTAAGTCCTTCTTTTGCTCCGATAAAAACTCATATCTCGTGCTTATTCTTTCATACTCAGCGATAGCGCCCAAATTGACTTCACCAAGTTCACGAATGCCTCTTCTCAAAGCCTGAACCCTACCACGAGAATTTTCGATATCCTCTGGAACCTCATGTTCGAGTTTTGCTCTCTCATATGTGATATTATATTCATCGGTTAGCCTTAGAAGAAGATTATCGAGTTTGATATCCAATTTACCAAGCCTTACTTCAACTTCCTTGAGTTCATTTACTTTCTTATTGAATTCAGAATTTATCCTCTTGTTTTGAAGTTCTATTTCATTAATCTCATCACTTAAGTCAGATTTTCTCGCTTTAAGTTTTTCCAAAATACTCGAGATTAAATTTTTCTCATTTTGAGCATTATAAAACTTTTCGAGAGTCTCCTCTAACTCAGCATCCAACGAACTAGAACGGATATTATTAGTTCCAGAAAGTTCGTTTTCCTTACTCGATAAATTCGATTTCAAATTTAAAAAATTAGTTTCCTTAGTTTTGATTGTTTCTCTGCTAGAAGCAAGGCTAACTTCTAAATCTCTAATGTTAGATGCACATATATCGAGCTCATTCGATGCATCCTCAAGTTTACGAGTATTGTACTCCAAATCACTTTTCATCAATTTTAAATCCTGTTTTAGAGATTCAAGTGTCGCTTTTTCACTCAAAGAATTTTTATTACTTTTCTTTTCGCCACCAGTTATTGACCCACCTGAGTGCAAAATTTCTCCATCCAAAGTTACAACCCTGTAAGAGTAATTTATGAGTTTACCGATTTCATTCATATCATCGATAGATTTAACGACTAATACATTACCGAGTTGATTATAAACTACATTTCTAAACTTCGTGTCATATGTGACAAGATTTGCACCGACATCTATAAATCCGGGATGAGATGAGACTTTTTGTAAAACACTTTCTTCGACATATCTAGGTTTAATTATATTTAAAGGGAAGAAAGTTGCTCTACCTAAAGTGTTTGATTTTAAATAATTTATTGCATCCTTTGCCTCGAGTTCACTTGCTGTTACGATGACATTCATATTCGAACCGAGTGCTGTGCTTATCGCAGTAGAATGTGAAGGGGAGATTTCTAATAGTTTTCCTAAAGTACCGTATATCCCCTTGAGGCGAGGATTATTTAAAACAGACTTAACAGCGTATGGAAGGAGAGAATCATTTTCCAAATTAGATTCGATTATATCAATCTTGTTATTCACTTCTCCAATAAGTTTATTTTTAAGATTTATCTCACTTAAAATACTATTTCTACTGAGTTCGAGTTTTCTTGCATCTGCTAGCATAGAATCGCGTTTTTCAGTTAAAGATGTCAGTTTTGCACGTTCACTTTCTAACTCATTTTCTTCCCTTTGGATATTACCTTTTAGTTCTAAAATAGCCTCTTTAAGTGCAATGACATTATTCGCGAGTTTTACATCATCGACCTCATATTTTTTTCTTTCAATAATAACTTGCTTACTAGCTTCTAGACTCGAAATCATCTCAGTTATATTTAACAACTTTTGATTGTGCACATTAATCTCTTGTTCGAGTTTCATGAGTTCTAATTTAAGTCTTTCACTTGTCGCATCATCACGAGAATTAGAAGATTCAATCGTCTCGATTTCCTTGCTCAATAATTCTTTTCTATCTCTTAAAGACTCATACTCATCATTTAAAAGAGTTATATCATTTATTAAAAGTGATATCTCTATGCTTTCAAGTTCCTCCTTAAAAGACTGATATTTTTTAGCACATTCTGCTTGTTCCCTTAAAGGCTCTAGATTCGTAGATAACTCATTAATAATTAAATCTATTTTAGATAGATTATCATTAGTCTTTTCTAGTTTTTTAAGGCTTTCAATTTTCCTTTTTTTATATTTCAAAACTCCAGCAGCTTCCTCTAAAATAGCGCGCCTTTCTTCGGGTCTACTGTTTAAAATTTCGCCGATTTTACCTTGTGAGATAATACTGAATGCTTCTTTTCCAGCGCCTGAATCTAAAAATAAATCGGTTATATCCTTAAGTCTCACTTTAGAATTGTTTATAGTGTATTCATTTTCACCAGTAGAGTAGACAGTTCTTTTAATCTCTAATTCATCATATTCACTATTTAAATAATGGTCTTTATTATCAAAAGTTAAAGAGACACTCGCCCTAGTTAGAGGTTTTCTTGTACTAGAACCTTGAAATATGACATCACTCATCGCATTAGAGCCACGAAGAGCCTTGACGGATTGTTCACCCAAAACCCACTTAACTGCATCTACGATGTTAGACTTACCTGACCCATTTGGACCTACAATTCCTGTAATGCCATCTCTAATTTCTATTTCAATTTTATCTGCGAATGATTTAAAACCAAACGCTTTAATACTCTTTAATTGCATTTTTTCACATCCTTATTTAACTGACTTTTTACATGCATCTTTGGCAGCATTCTGCTCGGCTTCCTTTTTGCTTTTTCCTGAACCCATTCCATAGGTGATACCATCTATGATTACTTCAACTACAAAGGTCTTATCGTGTGCCGGTCCAAATTCTTCAACTAAATTATACTCAAGTGACTTTTTTCCTGTTTGAACCATCTCTTGAAGTGCAGACTTATAATCAGAATAAAAAACAGCATTTTTTTCGATATAGGGAACGATTATATCTAAAACATATTTTTTGCTCACATCAAAGCCGCATTCCAAATATATAGCGCCAAGTATCGCCTCGAAAACATCGGCAATAATAGTTTCATTTACATTTTGAATTTGACCTCTTCCTACTCGTATATAAGGAGCAAAACCTATTTCCTTAGAGTACTCATAAAGAGCATGCTCACATACATATCGCGCGCGCATCTTAGTCATTTCTCCCTCACCTAAGTCATGATTTTTATAAAAATATTCACTAGTTACCATCTCTAAAATGGCGTCCCCTAAGAATTCAAGTCGCTCATAACTCTCACAATCAGAGTGTTCATTTGCATATGAAGTGTGTGTAAGAGCCGTGAGTAAAGTGTCAGTGTTTTGTAAATAGATTCCGTATTTTTCTAAGAATTTCATCCTAATCACCGTAAACATTATACAACGAAAGTGCTATTGATTACTAGTTTTATTTTACAAATTGTGCAAAATATAGTAGAATTGTTATATAAATATAGAAGGTGTGTTGATATGAAAAAAATAAAAGTATTAATGAGTTTGTTTGTGATAACTACTTGTATGACGAGTTGCTTTAAAAGAGACTACTTAGAAGATGTCGATATTTATACGACAGTATATCCAATTCAATTTATAACGGATTATCTTTATGGATATAATTCAAATGTCGATAGCATATACCCAGCTGAGGTGAATCCAAGTGATTATGAACTCACAGAAAAACAGATAAAAGAGTATTCAGAAGGTGCGATGTTTGTATATAATGGTCTTACCGATGAAAAATCGATTGCGAGGGACTTATTAAATGAAAATAATGAACTTAAAATCATCGATGTCAGTCAAGGTTTAGAATATACTCATTCAGTCGAAGAACTTTGGATTAATCCAAGAGATTACTTAATGCTCGCCCATAATGTCAAAAACGGGTTAGAGGAGTATATAAGCAATAAATATATAATAGAAGAAATCAATAAGAACTACGAAGAGTTAAAAATCCTTATAAGCAGTTTCGATGCAGAGTTAGAACTCATACCTGATAATGCAGTAGATACCAATATTATAGTCGCGAGTGATACACTAAGTTTTTTGGATAAATACGGTTTTACTGTCACAAATGTAGATGAGAGTTCTGGTGAAATACCTAGTACGACTTTAAACAAAGCAAAAAGACTCATACAAAATAAAGACGTCAAATATGTTTTCATGCTCGATAATGAAGTAGAAACAGAGACAGTAAAGGTGCTAAAAAATGCAGGTGCAGAAGTCATAATGCTAAGGAGTATGACAGTTCTTACTGAGGATGACATCATAAATTCGGTGAACTATAAGAGCATGATGCGTTATATGATAGATGAGATAAAAAAAGAAGTTTACGAAGACTAAAGGGCGATTTCATCATCACCACG
>JAZQJK010000157.1:0-11705 GCA_045541615.1 Bacilli bacterium | reverse complement strand
GAAATAATTTAGGGGGAGGGGTAATCTTAAATTCTATTTTTGAATTCTTTGAAATAAAGGTTCAGGATTACTTATTACATTGAACACATAGTTATCTATAAAGTGAGCATCTTCAAAAGTGTTTTTAACATTTAAATATGTCTCAACCTTATCAGTACTTTCAGGCATAAATGGTTTTAATAATATATTAGTAACTCTTATAGATTCTAATAAATTATAAAGTACAGTTTCTAATCTATCTTTCTTATTCTCATCTTTAGCAAGTACCCATGGTTCACATTCATCGATGTACTTATTTGAAGCACGTAAAGTATCGAATATCAATTCTAAAACTTTAGAGATTTGCAATTCATCTAATGTTTTATCGGTGTTACTTTTTAATTCATCTATCATTTTTATAAATGGTAAATCACCATCTTCATTTACTTTTTTATTCGTAACTGTTCCATCAAAATACTTATTTGCCATACCTATAGTACGATTCACAAGATTTCCCCATGTATTTGCAAGGTCACTATTAATCCTTGAGATTAGTGCCTCTTCAGAAAAGTTTCCATCATTTCCAAAAGGGATTTCACGAAGAGAAAAATATCTTACAGCATCGACACCATATTCATCGATGTACTCTCTTGGGTCTTTATAATTTCCAAGACTTTTAGATATTTTTGCACCATCTATTACTAACCAACCATGTCCAAATACTTTTTTAGGAAGAGGAAGGTCGAGCGCCATGAGAATTATAGGCCATATTATCGTGTGAAATCTCACTATCTCTTTTCCAACTATATGTACATCTGCAGGCCAATATTTTTCCATCATCTCTTCATTTTCAGTACTATACCCTAGGGCAGTTATATAATTACTTAGAGCATCAAGCCAAACATACACGACATGTTTTTCATCAAAAGTTACAGGTATACCCCAATTAAAACTCGTACGCGATACACATAAGTCGTCAAGCCCAGGTTTTAAAAAATTATTTATCATCTCATTTTTTCGAGACTCTGGTTGAATAAAATCTGGATTTTCTTCAATATATTTTTCAAGTCTCTTTTGATATTTTGACAATCTTAAAAAATATGCCTCTTCTTTAACTTCATGTACATCTCTATGACAATCCGGACACTTCCCATCAGCGAGTTGAGTTTCTGTCCAAAACGATTCACAAGGTGTACAATATAGTCCTGTATAATCTCCCTTATAAATATCACCTTGTTCGTATAACTTTTTAAAAATAGTTTGCACGATTTTAACGTGGTCTTCATCAGTAGTTCTTATAAATCTATCATATGTTATACCGAGTGATTTCCATAAATCCTTAGCATTTAATACTATTTCATCGACATATTCCTTAGGTGTCACTCCTGCTTCTTCAGCCTTTTTTTCAATCTTTTGTCCGTGTTCATCACTTCCAGTTAAAAAGTAAGTATCAAACCCATCGAGTCGTTTGTATCTAGCAATAGAATCTGCAATTATAGTACTATAACAGTGCCCAATATGAAAATTTGCAGATGGGTAATATATTGGCGTCGTGATGTAAAAATTTTTCTTCATTTCAATCCTTCTTTCTAAATAAAAAAAATCATAAAACTAAGGACGAATAAATATCCGCGGTACCACCTTAATTCATGATTTTCTCATGCTCTTTAAACTTTTAACGCAAGTCATTCGTTTGAACTCCAAAACCATGTTCAATTATATTCATTATTCTTTCGCACCACACAAGAACTCTCTTTAAATGTCAATAATTTACTCTTTTCTTCCTCGTTCAATATGGACATAATATATCACAGTTTTAAAATATAATCAATAATTGCTCAACTTATTTTCTAATAAATTCTTAAAAATCTTAACCACAAAATCGTTTTGTAATGCGTTAGAACTGAATTCTATTATTACACCACTTCTATCATTATCTATAATTATTGGATAAATGTTAAAGTAACCGGTTAATTTTATATCGGATTTTATTTCTAGTTCAATTTTTTCATTTTTTAATTCTCGCGAGTTTAAAACCAAAGATTCAAGTTTGTCGTTTAAAGATAAATTTAAGTACTCGCTTACATTAGATGCGATTATATGTTCCCTGTCTGTTATGATAAAAGTATTCCCAGTAATCCTATGCCCTATATCAACTAGGTACCTTATGAATTCTATAATATCCGGAAGAGATGAATACTTCCTTATGTGAATTTCATTATTCTCAATATATATTTCCAATGGTTCATTATCTTTTATGTGGAGTTTTTTTCTTATATCTTTTGGCACGACTACCCTTCCGAGTTCATCTATTCTTCTTATATTACTATTTTGCAAATCAATCACCTTTTATAGTTTGATTTACTTTATAATATTTATACTACACAAATTTGAGTATTTATAAAATTTAAAAGTTCGTAGATGTCGTATATGTATTTTTTTTGTTGATTATCTATTTTAAGTGCTATACTTACTTTTTTTTCTTTGTAACTTATTTCAAATTTAGGATTGATGTTATATGCTTTTAAAAATAACTTCTCACCGTTCATCTTACTCGATATTTCTTCAGTAAAAGTTATTGATATTTTCTTTTGTGCCTGCGTAACAGTCTTAACATCAAGTAAATCGAAGAGGTTTTCGATACATTTCTCGACCATATATATCTCAATGGACTCTGGTATTTTTCCAAATCTATCCTCAAGTTCCATTTTTATATTTAATAAATCATCATCGGTTTTAATGCTGTTTATCAGTTTATGTATTTCTATTTTTAAACTCTCCTCTGATACATAATCATCATCTATATGTGTGTCGATATTTAGTGTAGTAGATTTTTTTATTCCCTCGTTTATTTCTAGGCCATTGAGTCTTTGAACTTCTTCATTTACCATTTTTGTGTACAAATCCAAACCAATCGCATCGACAAAACCTGCTTGTTCCATGCCGAGTAAATCACCCGCTCCCCTGATTGCTAGGTCCCGCATGGCTATTTTATATCCACTTCCGAGTTCAGTGAATTCTTTTATAGAGTCTAGACGTTTCGTAGCAGTTTCATTCAAAAACTTTGTCGGATTATACATCAAGTAAGCATATGCTATTTTATCGCTTCGCCCGACTCTACCTCTTATTTGATATAACTGACTTAATCCAAATCTATCTGCTTCAAGAATTATTATCGTGTTTACATTTGGGATATCAATTCCTGTTTCTATAATAGTAGTACACACTAGGACATCATAAAAACCATCGATAAATTTTTCCATAATGCCATCCATCTCATTACTTGCCATTTTACCATGTGCAATTGCGACTTTTGCTTCCGGCACAATTTTTTGAATCTTATTGCCAACTCTACTCATCTCTTCTATATTATTTATGAGAACAAAAACTTGCCCTCCACGGGTCATCTCCTTATAAATTGCATCTCTTATCAGGAGTTCATTTTCCTCGATGACATAAGTTTGTATAGGATAACGATTTATTGGAGGGGTATCCAATATAGAAAGAGAACGAAGTCCACTCATAGCCATTTTTAAAGTTCTAGGAATAGGAGTTGCAGATAGTGTTAAAACATTGACATCCATCTTTAAAGATTTTATTTTTTCTTTATGTGTAACACCAAACCTTTGTTCTTCATCTATTACGAGAAGTCCAAGCTTTTTATATTCGAGTTCTTTATTTAGTAGTTTATGTGTGCCAATTACGATGTCAACTTTACCTTTTTTCAAATCTTCGAATATCTGTGTAACTTTTTTTTGAGGTACATGTCTATTTAACAGTTCGATTCTAATCGGAAAGTCTTTAAATCTCTCGAGTGCACTTGAATACTGCTGTTTAGAAAGAATTGTCGTAGGACAAAGGTAAGCAACTTGAAAACCGTTCATAACAGTTTTGAACATTGCTCTAAAAGCGACCTCGGTTTTACCATATCCGACATCTCCACATAATAAACGGTCCATCGGCGACGTGCTTTTTAAATCAAGTGATATTTCCTTAATAGACCTTTGTTGGTCTAGTGTTAAACTATATGGGAAATTCATGGCGAATTCAAGTTCTTCATCATAGTCTTTATAAGCATCTGAAACTATTTTTGCTCGACTCGAATAAAGTCTTAAAAGTTCTTCAGAGATATCTCTTATTCTTTTTCTAGCTTCTCGCTTTTTCTTTGCCCAAGTAGTACTATTTAATTTAGTCAGTTTGGGACTTGTCCCTTCCTTGTGCGTATATTTATACAACTTGTCGATGTGTTCGACTTGTACATAAACTTTATCATTGTCCATATACTCTAATTCAATATAGTCGCGTTCAAAACCGCCGGATTTTAGGGTTTTGAGTCCTTTATATATTCCAATTCCGTGCATCTCATGTACGATGTAATCCCCAATTTTTAAATCATTAAATGACTTTATTTTTTTGCCTATTTTGATAGTATTTTTATATTTTACTGGATTAGTTTTTATATTCTCTATATCAAACGGCGTTATAACTACATACTTATCGAGCACGAACCCCCTATTTAATTTAGTTCTAATTATATTGATTTTATTTATCAATATATTCTCACTATTAGTTATATAAACATCTTTAAAAATTTCTTCGATGATGTTTACTTGTTTGTCATTTTGCAGAGCAAAAATTATAGTTTTCGTTTTTAATTCTTTTAAGCAAAAAGTTTTAAGACTATTAAAATCTGAATTAAAGTTAATGAGTTCTTTACTATTATATACGAGAGAGTTATCATTTTCATAATTATTTATCGTTTCAAGATAATACGCTTTTTTGTATTTAATTTCTTCGAAATCGAACATGTATTTTGTATTAGGGTCTATTCCCTTGCTAACCTTGTATTCGAACATCTCATTTATAAGTTTTTTGTATGCGATGTTTATTTGGTTCTTATCCACCATGAATACAGTTTGATTTTGAATGTAGTCAAGTAATGATGCGGATGAAGATGTGATTCTTTCATCAAACTTTTTTATTACACATTTATCGATTTTTTTTAAAGATAATTGAGTGTCCTCATCAAATTCTTTTATAGTTTCTAACTCTGAACCAAAAAATTCAAGTCTTACCGGATGCTCACACTGTGTTGGGAAAATATCGATAATGAAGCCCCTAACAGCATATTCACCGGTTGTAGTAACGATAGACTCTCTATTATACCCAAAATCACATAGTTTTTTTAAAATTATTTCCCGGGAAATATTTTTTTGTAAGTTTATTTCAAATTCGTGTTCTTCATTTAAACTAGGTAAAAATTTTAAATATCCCATTAATGATGTTACGATTATGTGTTTTTTATTTTTAATTTTTAGTTTTTCGAGAGTTTCTAAGCGTTTTAACTTTAAATCAGGTGATACTGCAATAGCCACCGAAGTTAGAAAATCATCCATCGGAAAGAATAAAACCTCATCTAGATATGTACTAATAGATTTAAAGTAATTATTTGCCTCATAAAGAGAATTTGTAAGTACAACTACGTTTTCATCGTGTGTATTGAAGTAATTTACAATATAAAGTACACCTAGTTCTTTTGTCAAACCACATACATCGTAATTTTCCTTATATTTAAAAAGGTCATTTATTATTTTCATTTCCAAGTACCATTATAGAGGTTCATAGCCCTCGTTTCCCCTTCGATTATATAACAATTTATAATTTCGTTAGTTTTACTTAAAATACTATCCAACTTTTCTTTCTCTTCTTTGTTAAATTTACCTAAAACATAACTTTTAGAGTCAGACTGTTTATCATTTGAAATTCCAATTTTTAATTGTGTAAATCTCTGTGAATTCAGACACTCGATTATTGATTTAATCCCATTATCACCGCCAGATGAGGAATTGAACTTTATTTTAGCATCGCCTATTTTTAAATCTAAATCATCTCGAATTACTAATATATCTTCGTTTTCAATTTTATAAAAGTCTTTAAAAGCCTTTACAGATTTCCCAGATAAGTTCATGTACGTTTGAGGTTTTAAAAATATCACTTTTTCTCCATTGATGCGTTTTTCAAGATATAATCCGTCAAATTTTTTGTTGAATTTTTCTCCATCACAGTATTTATCAATTACCATAAATCCGACATTGTGTCTTGTATTTTCATATTCCTTGCCGGGATTACCTAGTCCCACGATTAGTTTCATCTTTACTCCTCCTCAAACAAACCCTTATATGTGTTCAAATCTTTTATGTTTTTTATGTACACTTTCAAGTCATCTTTTTTACATTTTGATGCCTCTAGTATAAAAAATTCAGCTTTTTCAGTATCTTTAGTTAAAAATAAATACAGTTTTCTCATTCCAAATGAGTACTTTTTCATTAATTCAAATGCCTCTACGAGTCTTTCAGTTCGATGCACTAAATAAAAAGTGCCGTTTTCTCTAATATTATTTTTTGCCGTTCGCACTATATCATCCAAATTTACTTTAACTTCATGTCTTGCAATAGTTTTTACCGTATTTTCATTCAATAATGAACTTTTATTTACTTTAAAATAAGGTGGATTACACGTTATAACATCGAACTTTTTATCAAATTTAATATTTTTGATATCGTTATTATGAATTGTTACATGTTCATCTAATCCGTTTATATTGATACTTTTCATTGCGAGGTCATAAATTTCTTTTTGAACCTCAACAGCATCGATGTGGATATCTTTGTTTTTACTAAGTAAAATCATAGGAACCGGTGCATTACCAGTACACATGTCCAATATATTTATATTTGATTTTAATTTTACTGCTTCTGCAAGTAATATAGAATCGACACTGAATTTGAAGTACTCGGTATTTTGATAGATTTTATAATCGTAATCAAATAAATCATTTAATTCAATCATCTATTACCACTTCTTCAATAGTATTTTCACCGACTTTTAATTTATACTTTTTATTTAAGATATCGACTCCGATAACTTCCGATTGTTTTCCATTATGATTTACGAATTGGCCCACTTTTGGGAGAAGTTTTCGATTTTCCTCATAAATATCATTTTCATAAGTAAAACAACACAATAATCTACCACACGAACCATTAATTTTAGTAGGATTAAGTGCAATATCTTGGTTTTTTACCATATTTATATTGACTGTATTTATATTTTTCAAATGGTTTTTACAACATATAGGTCTACCACAAAGGCCAATTCCTCCCACTTCTTTTGCTTTATCTCGCACACCAATTTGGTGAAGTTCTATACGGGCATGGAATTTGGAAGCAAGAGTTTTTACTAATTCTCTGAAATCTACTCTTTCCTCAGAAACAAAATTAAAAAGTAGTAATTTCTTATCTAACGAAAAAGATGCATCTATCATGTTCATATTGAGATTATTTTCTTTAACAATTTTTCGTGTTTCATTTAAAGCTTTTTTAGCATCGATGAGGTTTTTTAAATATTTATTATAATCTTTTTCAGTCGCGAGGGCTTTTATCGTTTTTAATTCTCTATTTTTTGATTTCACATCTATGCTTTCGACAATACCGAGTTGTTCTCCTCTTTCACCATCAACGACAACTCTATCACCTTTTTTTAATTCAAATTCAGATGAGTAGTTATATACTTTTCCTTCTTCTTTAAATTTGATTCCCACTGTTTGCATTCGTTTTCACCTCTTTTAGTTCAAGAAATATTTTTTCTAAAAGTAAATCTATATTCATATTAAAAATCAATTTGTTTAATGTAATGTTGAGATATTTCACCTTCGCGATTAACTCACTGTTGTTATTGGATTTTTTTATGAACGTTATAATCTCCTCATCAAAATTTGGCTTGTAGATTAAATTAAGAGCGGCATCATAATATTCTTTTAGCATCTTTACTACTAATTTGCCATTATCTTTTATATCCTTATTATCATTTTTGAATATGTTGTACTCCAATAAATCGCCTTTTTCGATGCAATAAATAAGTTTTTTAACTATTTCATCGATACCTTTTTCCTCGTCTTCTTTTATGAGTTTTTTATCAAAATTTATAGTTATAATTTCACATCTACTCTTTATAGTTGGTAATAAAGTATCGATGTTTTTGGCAATTAAGAACCCTATTACATTCTCATTCGGTTCTTCAATAGTTTTAAGTAACTTGTTTGATGAGGTGTCATTCATCATATCGGCATCCATAATTATATAAAATATCTTGTCCGACAAAATCGGTTTAGTCTTCAATCTCTCTTGCAACGAAAAAATCTGTTCTTTTTTTATAAATTTCCCATCTGGTCTTAAGATGACAAGTTCTAAATAGTTTTCATCGTTGACCTGATTAGCGACTATGTCTGAATTTTCATCTATTAATTTTGAAATGATTTTTTTAATTTCTAAAAGACACAACTCACTATCATTCGTTTCAACTAAAAAAACATGGGAATTTTTATTCTCATCAAATTCTTTTTTTAATATTTCTAATTTATCATTTAACTTCATATATACTCTCCATTTACATAAAAGAAATCAAGCCAACAAGGAGAAATAATCCCGGAAAACCGAGGGTTGCAACTAGTCCAACAGTATAAACATTAAGTGGTACAAACATATCAAGTGCATCCATTATCATATTAAATCCATATAATATAAAGAATGCAAAGATTATTTTTTTTAATATTTGGAGTATCATTTTCATATTAAATATTATGAATAATTTAATGAAATTATGATACTTCTTTTCTATCTATTAGCGCCCTTTCAAGCGTTAAGACATCTAAATAATCGATTTCTGCACCCATCGGTAAACCGTAAGATAATCTCGTTATTTTTATATTTTGATTTTCGAGTATTTTTTTTAAATATAATGTCGTCGTATCTCCTTCAATAGTAGGCCTTAGTGCTATGATAACTTCAGCGCCTTGCAGTTCTTTACAACGTTTTAAAAGAGATGATATTTGTAAATCATCGGGATTTATCCCATCTATCGGTGATATAAGTCCCCCTAATACGTGATAAACCCCAGAAAATTTACCCGTTTTTTCAAACATAAATATGCTTTTATAATCTTCCACTACACATATCAGCTTATTATTTCTAAACTCATCGCTACATATGTGACAAACATTTCTATCAGTCAAGTGGCCACATATTTCACAGTTACGCAGAATTTGTTTAACATCCTTAATAGTATCAGCAAAGTCACTTAACTCTTCTTTAGACAGTTTTAATAAAGCAAGCGCATACCTTTCTGCCGTTTTTTCTCCAATACCAGGAAGTTTTTTTAAATACTCGATTAAATTTTCTAAAATATCCGGATAAACATTCATTACATTAGTCCACCGAGTTGTTTACTATATACTCCTAATTTACTATCTATTTCTTTTTCTATTTTCTTAAGGGCATCATTAATCGCTAGGACAATCATATCTTCAAGCATTTCCCTTTCTTCATTAAGGTCACCAGAATATAAGATGTCAATTTTTTCTATTTTTTTATCACCAGTCATGATTACTTTTATCCATTCGGATTCACCCGTAAATTTTGTTTTATATATTTCCTCTTGTTTTTTAGTTATCTCCCTTTGCATTTTTTGCGCTTGGGCCATTAAATTTTGCATATTCATAATATTCTCTCCTCCTATGATATTTCAACGATTTTTTCTGTAAATAAATCATTTACTTTTTCTCTTATTTCTATATTTTCATCAGTTTTTTTTGGTTCTTCTATTAACGTATATTTTTTTTGATTTTTCAAATTTATTTTATAGTTTTCCTTTTCTTTTAACCAACGTTCTTCACTTACTGCAACTACCCTTGTCTCGAGTTCAAACTTTTTTAACAAATTTTCTATTTCAGTTGCTTTGATATTAAATAGATTTGCAAGGGAAACTTCTTCTGATATAAAGATAATAACTCCATCAGAAGATGCAACTGGTTTATAATCATTTAAATCAATCGATGGAATTTTTTCACTTTGTATATTCGACCATATTTTTGCAGCATTATTTAAACTATCTTTATTGGCTCCATAAAAGCAATTATTAATCCTAATATCGACAATATCGAGTTCTTTAGAATCACTTACACTCATTTTTATCTCCGGTTTTTTAGGAACCACCTTTTTTTCAACTATTGGATTATTTGTGATTTTAGTTTCATTATTATTAGATACTTCTAAAAATGATAACTTTAGCATCGTAAACACATTTTCATTAACTCTAGCATCTATATAGCACTCGTTTAAAGATAATATCAATTTTTTAATTTTTTCATAATTATATCTATTTTCATTACCTAATTTTATATTTATTGCCACTTTTTCTAAGTAATTTATTATGCGTTTTATCAATTTTTGTGCATTCATTCCTGTATCTTCAAACTCTTGGATTTTGCTTATTATATCATCTACTTCTCCATTAAAAGCGCTTTGAAGTAATTGTTCGATTGATTTAGATGATATTATATTATAGTTTTCAATTATGAGTTCAAGAGTGATTTTTTTAGATAGTTTAGATGTTTGGTCTAGTATGCTCAACGCATCTCTTAAACATCCCTCACTTAATGAATATATTTCTTCAAGTGCTTCATCATCATATTCAATTTGTTCTTTTGAACACACCATTTTCAGGTGTTCTAGCATATCAGTTTTTTCAATCTTTTTAAAATCATATCTCTGGCATCTAGAAAGTATAGTTATCGGAACCTTATAAACCTCTGTTGTTGCAAGAATAAATATAGCATGACTAGGCGGCTCTTCAAGTGTTTTTAACAATGCATTGAAAGCTCCGGGTGATAGCATATGCACTTCATCTATTATATAAATCTTATATTTTGACATAGATGGGGCTAAGGTAACATTATTTCTAAGTTCCCTTATTTCATCAACACCATTATTAGATGCTGCGTCTATTTCAATGATATCAGGCGATGTCGTTGCATTTTTACAACTTAAACACTCATTACATGCTTCCCCATTTATAGGATTTTCACAATTAATTGCTTTGGCAAGTATCTTAGCAGTAGATGTCTTACCAGTACCTCGTGGACCAGTAAAGATATATGCATGAGAAAAGTTATTGTTATATATACTACTTTGAAGTGTAGATACTATATTTTTTTGACCGACAATCCCCCCGAAAGAATCCGGTCTATATTTCCTATATAATACTTTATAAGTCATATAATCAACTCCATGTATTATTATACCAAAATAGCCCCTTTAAATCTAGCGTTTATTAGCAAAAAAGGTAGATATATCCTCCATATAATTTTTGCATTCATCCGAGTCTATTTTATAATTTTCAAAATGCGTACATTTGTACTGTTTTTTAAATTTGTACCGAGGAACTAAATAATACACTTTATCCAACCTAGCCTCTTTTAATACTGTCTTGCACATGTCGCACGGCTCAAGCGTCACTACCATACATTTGTTCGTTAGTTTCCAATTTTTAATTTTTTTATTTGCCTTCTGAACGGCTATTATTTCAGCGTGGTCAGTAGTTATATTACTCGAGTTTCTTTTATTGTACGCAGAGCTTATTATTTTATTCCCAGAATATATAATTGCAGCGACGGGAAACTCATCATTTTTCAAACATTTTTTTGTCAGTTTAAATAGTTTCTTTATAATTTTTTCATCCATATTTTCCTCCAAAAAAAAGCACACACAAATCTTTATCTTATGGCTGCTATCTTCCGATCCTGACCAGATTCGACAAACATTTGTTGTGCAAATAGATTATATCAAATATTATTTTAAATATCAACTATTCTAATGTTCCACGTGGAACAT
>JAZQJK010000156.1:0-3795 GCA_045541615.1 Bacilli bacterium | reverse complement strand
ATCTCAAATTTATTTCAAGCAGCTTGTACGGACACGTTTTAATAAAATTAAAAACATAAGTGCTTAATGCAGATATGTTTATAATTTTAATATATTTTAATTTTCAAATTTTTTTTAAATCCATTTTTATTAAAATATCATATATAGCAGAGCATTCATCTTTTGAGATACCTGTTTCTTTAACTAAATATTTTACTGCTTTTTCTTTTGTTTCAAATTGCACAAAAATTTCTTTTGCATCTTTTAATCTTTCCATTGATTGCTTTAAGGTATCATCCATATTTTATTACATCGATAAATATTATTTATTTAAATTGATAATTGAATAAACCATTAGCGCGACGCCTAAACCGAATAAAAGGCAACCATGCCATTCAGTCAAATGATTTGCAAAAAATCCAATTGTTCCGCTACCTAAAGCACATAGCACTGCATATAACATTTTCTTCTTTTTCATATGTTTATCCTCCTTAATTAATAGTTATTTTTCATGTGTCTATATTATAGCATGTGGTCTTTATAAATATCAATTAATTTTATTATGGTTTACTTCTAAACTGTTGCCTATCTTGGGTAGCAAAAAAACAGGTACATTTTTGGGGGTTCTATATAATTTATTATATTTGCAACTTCTAACTTTTTTTATTTATCAACAATTGATAGTTTACGAGGAATAAAACTACATTTTTAATATGTTTACACAAAATTGAGACTTGTTTATAATTTAGCATATAAATTGAAATAAGCAAAAAAAGAACAACTTGCGTCATTCCTTAAAAACCACTACAGCATCCATCATAAACATTGCAAACTTCATTTTCTTCACAATAAGTATAACATGGAGTATAAGTGTGTCTATAAATGTGATGATTTATAACTCTAGTATTTATTGGGCATACATGTGGCACCTCATGTAATATTTCTTTATGACAAACTCTTTCTTGAGGGCATTCGTATACAGGAGGTACTTGCATACCCATCATCGGCATTTGATTTTGTACATTTGTCCATGCTGGCATTGCCTCTGGGTATTCCATAGAACCCATTTGACCTGCTGAATATTTAAATGATGTTTCATTATTATAAGTAGGACGTTCACAACATCTATTTGATTTAAACATAAAATACACTTTCCTTTCTAGTGTATTTTATGTATTCATTAAATAAAGTTCTAGGTATAAGTCTAAAAAGGAAATTTTAGATTACCGTTTTGTAACTGTTTCATCATCATCTTCATCTGTTCAAATTGTTTAAGTAATCTATTTATTTCTTCAACAGGGCGACCTGAACCAGCTGATATCCTTTGTTTTCTTGAGTGTTTTAATACTTCAGGATGACGTCTTTCGTATGGAGTCATCGATAAAATGATAGCTTCTAAATGTGCCATATCCTTTGGGTCGATTTGTACATTAGTAAGACCAGCATTTCTTGCTCCAGGTAACATTTTCAAAAGATTTTCAAGGGGTCCCATTTTTCGTAATTGTTTGATATTACTTAAGAAATCCTCTAAATCATAGATACCCTTTTGCATTCTTTTAGCAAGATTAGTCGCTTCATCGATATCTATTGTTTCTTCAACTTTTTGTGCTATAGATAAAATATCACCCATATCTAAAATTCTATCAGCCATACGTTCGGAATCGAATTCAGTAAGACCATCCATTTTTTCTGAGTCACCGATGAATTTAATAGGTACATTTGTAAGGTGTCTAACCGATAAAGCAACTCCGCCTTTAGTATTTCCATCCATTTTAGTTAGGACTGCACCTGTAAGTGTAAGTTTTGAATTAAATCCATTTATGACGTTGATAGCATCTTGTCCCATCATAGCATCGATTACCAGAAGTGTTTCATCGATTTTGAAGTTTTCACTTATTTCAACAAGTTCATCCATCAATTTCTCATCGATTTGAAGTCTCCCTGCTGTATCGATAATCACAAAATCGTGTTTTTCATTTTTAGCAAACTCTAAGGCATTTTTTATAATCTCAACGGGTTTCTTATTACCTTCTTCATAAACACTTATATTTAATGATTTACCCAAAGATTTTAACTGCTCTATTGCGGCTGGCCTGTATACATCACACGCGACGAGTAATGGGTTTTTACCACATCTTTTTCTCACATGATTTGCAATCTTACCAGCAGTTGTAGTCTTTCCACTACCTTGTAATCCACACATCATGATTATCGCTGGATTACCATCAGTTTTTAGGGGACTATTTTCTTTACCCAACAATTCGACGAGTTCATCTTTGACGATTTTTATAAATAATTCATCAGGTTTAAGACTTTTAGAGACCTCTTGTCCTAAAGCCTTTTCCTTAACATTTTCGACAAACCTTTTAACTACTTCATAGTTTACATCTGCTTCTAAAAGAGCCATCCTAATTTCCCTAACGGCATCATTAATATTTTCTTCTGTAATTTTTCCCATCCCGCGAATATTTTTAATCGCGTTATTTAATCTATCTCCCATATATTCAAACATTTTTAATCACCTGTATACTATTATACATAAATTTCTCAAAAAGTCCTAGTTTTTTCTTGCATAATTTTTAAAATATGCTATACTATTTTTAGTAATCATTACTATTTTTGGAGGTATAATGTCAAAAACGAAACAAAAACAACTTATTTTGGATGTGATTAGTAAAAATTATACACATCCGGGTGCGTATGACATTTATGAGGAGTGTAGGAAAATATTGCCTAATATAAGTTTAGGGACAGTATATAGAAACCTCAATACCCTCGTAATGGAGAACAAAATCAAAAATATTGGTACATTCAACAACATTTTAAGATATGACCGCATTGAAAAAGGCAAAGAACACGCACATTTTATTTGTATTAAGTGCAACGAAATAACAGATATTTTTGAAGAAGTATGTATACCTAAAAATATAAATGATAATTTAGTAATGGATTACGAGTTAACAATTAAAGGCATTTGTAAACAGTGCCAAACAGAGGAAGGTGTAAAATAATGGAACTAAAAGGAAGTAGAACAGAAGCTAATTTAATGGCTGCATTCGCAGGAGAAAGTCAAGCGAGAAACAAATATACTTATTATGCAAGCAAAGCTAAAAAAGAAGGATATGAACAAATTGCGGCCCTTTTTGAAGAAACTGCAAATAACGAAAAAGAACATGCTAAATTATGGTTTAAAAAACTTCATGGTGGAGATGTACCTAGCACTATTGATAACTTGAGAGATGCTGCTGAAGGTGAAAATTATGAATGGACTGAAATGTACAAAGAATTTGCAGAAGTTGCTAAAGAAGAAGGTTTTGATGAAATCGCATCACTCTTTGAAATGGTTGGAGAAATAGAAAGACATCACGAAGAGAGATACAAACAACTACTAGCGAATGTTGAAAATAACAGTGTTTTCCACAAAGAAGTTGAAACTGTATGGATTTGTAGAAATTGTGGACATGTATACTACGGAAAAGATGCACTAAAGATGTGTCCAGTATGCGCTCATCCAGAAAGTTATATGGAATTAAAAGCAGAAAATTATTAAACAGAAAATTAAAATTCTGTTTTTTTTATTAAAATTTATATTCTCTTTTAATATTTTCTTGAAACTTTTTAAATAAGTGCTATTATAATTGTAGTGATGTTATGAAATATAAAAATTTGATATTGATTTTTTTGATAATTGTGATTTCGATTCTAACATTTTTAGTTTATGATGGATTCAAAAAATACAAAGGTGAAATAGGTAATATTGTAGAAGAAGAGATAGTAACTGAACCCGAAAATAAAGATGTTGGACAAGTTTTGTAT
>JAZQJK010000155.1:0-1915 GCA_045541615.1 Bacilli bacterium | reverse complement strand
GACTTTCTTTTTGGGTCCGGACTTTCTTTTTGGGTCCGGACAAACCACTCTTCTATTAAATCTTGCCACGCCTGGGCAACTCTTGTCAAGTGTTTAGACTAAATTAGTCTAGGCAAATTCTAACTTTACTTTGCCTCTTCTTGAACTCTAGTTTCTCTTATGACAGTTATTTTAATAGTACCAGGATATTGCATCTCGTTTTCGATTTTTTCTTTTAAATCTCTTGCAATTTTATAACTAGTTAAATCATCTACTTCATCAGGTTTAACCATCACTCTAAGTTCACGGCCTGCTTGAAGAGCATAAGTTTTTTCTACGCCTTCGAGTTTGTTTCCTAAGGCTTCGAGTTGTTCTAATCTTTGAATATAATTTTCTAATGAATCATTTCTTGCACCAGGTCTAGCAGCACTTAAAGTATCTGCGATTTGTACGATGTTAGAAATAATACTTGTCGCCTCATGATCACCGTGGTGAGAACTTATCGCATTTAATACGACAGCATCTTCATGATATTTTTTCGCAATCGTAGCACCGATTTCGATGTGACTACCTTCGATTTCAAAGTCAATCGATTTACCGATGTCATGTAATAGACCAGCACGTTTTGCAAGGTTTACATTTTCACCGAGTTCACTTGCTATAAGTCCACTTAATTTTGCTACTTCGATTGAGTGATTTAAAGCGTTTTGCCCATAACTGGTTCTAAAGTTTAACTTTCCGATTAAAGCAACTAGTTCTGGGTCGAACTTAGTGAGTCCTAAATCTTGTATAGTTTCATTACCTATCTCTAAGACTCTCGCGTTCATATCCTTACAAACCTTATCATATATCTCTTCAATTCTAGTAGGATGAATTCTACCATCTTTTATTAAAGACTCGATAGTAATGCGAGCGATTTCACGTCTAAATGGGTCGAATGAAGATATAACTATTGCTTCTGGTGTATCATCGATAATCAAATCTACTCCAGTAACAGCTTCAATAGTTCTTATATTTCTACCTTCTCTTCCGATTAGGCGACCTTTCATATCATCGCTAGGTAGAGTTATAGTACTGACAGTTTGCTCCGTAGTCACATCATTTGCATATCTTTGCATAGACTCTACTAATAAGTTTTTAGCCTTTTTATCGACTTCTAATTTTGCTTCAGCTTCTCTTTCTTTAATCATACTTGCAATTTCTTTAGTCATCTCTGCTTCAGTACGTTCTAAAATCAAAGCACGTGCTTTTTCTTTGGTGTATTTTGAAATGCTTTCTAATTTTTCCATTTCACTTCTTAAAAGTTCATCCATTTTTGCTTCTTTTTCTTGGATTTTTGCTTGCATTAAAGATAAATTGTTATTCTTTTCTTCAAGAGCATTATCTCTATTTTGTAAAAGTTCCTCTCTTTTATCTAAAGACTTTTCTCTCTCAAGTAGGCGTGATTCTGTATTCATGAGTTCACTTTTTCTCTCTTTGATATCACGGTCAGTCTCTACTTTAAGTCTGTGAGATTCTTCTTTAAGTTCTAAAAGTGTGTCCCTCTTATGTCTATCAGCCTCTTTCTTTGCGTCTGCAAGCATTTTTTCTGCTTTTTTACCAACCCCGAAGCCTGTCATCGATACTATGACAAACATCAAGGCGACGCCAAGTGCTAATCCAACGATTAGAAACAATATGGAAGTTACGTTTAAATCCATATCATTTTTTTCCTTTATAAATATTGAATACCTGTTTAAGTACTCTATGTCAATTATAATTTATTTCAAAGCATAAATCAAGAAAAGATTTCGTATCAAATTTTCATTTTAAGTTACATAGAATAATAATTATAAATTTATATCAATAAGTACAATGCTGTTTAAGAGATTATCTATTAGTTCAATTATTCTATTAAATTTAATTTCTTTAGCATATGGGTTTTTATTACGATATA
>JAZQJK010000154.1:0-2156 GCA_045541615.1 Bacilli bacterium | reverse complement strand
TAAATAGAAAAGTGGTTTTGTCCGGACCCAAAGGGGGAAGGACATTTATAGTGCTATAAAATTTCCCATCCTTTTGGGTTCAATAATTTTTTAAAGATAATTACTGTCTATTGATATTTAGATTAATTTTGTCTATAATAGAGATATAGTAATACTAACACAAAATCTGACAAAATAATTTTTATATATTTAGTATTATTAAAAAAAAGGAAAGAGGTTAAAAGATGGATAAGAAAAAAATATTAACTGCATTGTTTGCAACTTTTATTACTTTATCAGTAATAGGGGCAACATATGCATACTTTACAGCAACTGCAGAGAGCACACCACAAACAGTAACACTCGAAACAGGAACTATGGCACTGACATTTGCAGATAACGACAATGGAATAGGTGGAGTACTAAACTTTGGAGAGAGCATAACTAAAAAGTTCACTATCGAAAACACAGGTACTTTAGATGCATACGCCAAGATAAGTTGGTTTAACATAACAAATACATACTTAGAAGGCAGTTTAGTTTATACACTACAATTTTCTGAAGAAGAAAATGGATACTATCAAAATTTTATAACTGAAAAAAATGTACCAACAAATGTGACAAAAGGAACTGAAGTCTTAGCGAACGGAGTACTAGTCCCAGCAGGAACAAAGATGTACTATAACTTAGTCATTACGTTGATAAATTCAAAAACAATGGACCAAACCGATGATTTCGACGCATCATTTTGGAGTCAGTTCACACTCGAAAACGGAAGCCCAGCGGCAAACGAAGTACTAGCATCTCTAGGTTACAGTGTAAGCCAAGAACCGAATAGTTATAACATGTTCGATTATACATGGGCAGGTTATCAAAATGATCAATTATATACTTCGGGAAGATGTTTCTACAACGGAGAAGAAGTAAACTCTCTATCTACAGTAACTGAAGAAACATGTAAAAGGATATACGATACACATGTATTAGGACTATTTGATGCAACTGCTGAAAGTATTTACGTAGGAGAAGCAACATGGGATTCAACTAGTAATACATGTATATTTAATGATAACATAGTTCTAGATGCCGACGGTGCTTTAGAAGGTGTAATGCTAAAACAAGAAGATTGTGGAAAAACCTATTATTATGATGGTTACTATATAGGTGGCATAGATGAATTAGGCTCAGGAACTTGGGTTGCAATCGAAACTACTGAAGGATTGTATGCAATGGAAGATGACTTTGGAACGAGTTACTATTTTAGAGGTTCTAAGTCATTAAATAATATCGTGAAATTTGGAACTTATGAAACGGATATGTATTATTATCAATATGCAAAGAGTGATGGAACAAAACCATATACAACGGGAAGTCTAGTACAATGTCAAAGTGAATCATCAAATGTTAGCACATACTGTAAAGACAGTTACAAATACGCGAGTGCGGGCGATAGTATGTATTGGAGAATAGTCCGCATAAATGGAGACGGAACCTTAAGACTAATGTATATAGGAACGAGTGCCGATGCAACAGGACTAACCTCGACAGCCGGAAACTCAAATTTTAATACAAATTATGATAATCCAAAATACACAGGATACACATATGATAATAGTAGTCCAAATGTACAAGATGGAACACCATCAAATATAAAGAATTATCTCGAAACATGGTTTGAAAGAAGTATGACTGATGAAAGTGTAAATATAGCAACAAGCCAGTATTATTCAGATACAAGAAATTATCCAGGGGATGATTATACACGTTTTGAGTCGTATAGAAGATTACAAGGGTCAATATCACCGACACTAAAAACAAGTGAAACAACGGAAACTTACGGCGGAACATATTACTTGAAAGTAGGACTATTAAATGCAGATGAACTAGTGTTAAGTGGGTATGATGGCGTGTACGGTTCTTCGGGTTATAGCGAAGCGGGCACACTCTATCCATATACAACCAACACAACAACCAACACATTAAATTGGCTATGGTCGCTGTCGCCTGGTTATTTCAATAGCGGCTATGCGTTTGTGTTCCGCGTGGGTGCTAATGGTGGTGTCTACAGTAACTATGTGTACCTTACGTATGGCGTCCGCCCAGTTATATCACTGACCACTGAATACTCAAAACAGTTAAGAGGCCTGGGAACACAAGATGTGCCGCTCACTGCCGAC
>JAZQJK010000153.1:0-3810 GCA_045541615.1 Bacilli bacterium | reverse complement strand
AATTTCCATCTAATCACCAAATAAATTTATGCATGTGAGTATAAAAAAATACTTAGATTTGCTCTAAGTATAGATTATTTTTAAATTCTATTGCTTTGTTCTTTTCTCTTTACTATTCCTAAATATATCTCTAAAAATTCTATATTTTTTAAAAGGTCTACACCCACATATTTTATTGCATCTATATCGCGGTATACGGCTTCAAGTGCTATTTCAAAGTTATTTCTCATATTAAGACTCGCATATTTTATGGATAGCCCGTTGTTTCTAACTGCAATATAAACTGCTTCTTCATCATCCTTTATAGTATCCGATGCACTTTTTAAATAGAGTCCATTTTCTTCAAGTGCGATTAACATTATCTCCTTATTGCTGTAATATTCTTTATCTATTAAATCAATTATTCTAAAATCTATTTTAAGTGCTGATTTAATAAACTCAACATCTGATTTTAGTTCAGAGCTCGCATATTCGAATGCTCTATAATTATTTGCGATTGCAAAAAGACATATCTCACTATCTTTTTTTAGATTCTCGTGCGCATACTCAAGTGCAAGTCCATAATTTACAACTGCTTCTTGAACGATTTCTTTATCTTTTTTTAGTTTTTCATCGGCGATGATTAATACTGAACCATTGCTTTTAACCGCCTTTAAAACTATTTCTCTATCTGCCCTAAAAGTTTTGTCGAAATAATATAGAGCTTTACCATCTATTGTCATAACCTCTAATGCAAAATCTTTATCGAGTTTTAATGTATTACCGATGTGAATTATAGAACATATGTCGTTTTTGAGTGCATTCCAAACTATATTTTTATCATTTTTAAGCCTTGTGCTTGCATATTCTAAAACCATACCATTATTCGATACAGCATTTAATACGGTTTCATAATCATCTCTATATTCCTCACTTAAAAATTTTAAGACCCAGCCAGCGTTAGTCGCTTTTTCTCTTATTTTTTCCATTTGATTGTTTTCCATTATTTATCCCCCCATTTGTATCAGATATCAAAAATACCTGTTTTTTATTTTAAATTTTCTTAGAATTCTCTAATAAATGTTTAATTTTTAATAAAAAGTTTTTATCTTTTTTTAACTTTTTTCCGACATATTGGTATAATTCTATATCATCATTGAGTGCTAGAAGAGCAATTTTTTCATCATTTTTATATTCCTCGAGAAGATATTTAAAATTGGTAGTACTCAGTGTTACTGCCTTCAATGCTAAGTCTCTATCTTCTTTAATTTCATTTGATGCGTATGGATATATTCTTGGTGATGTCTCTAAATTTCTTTCGAAGAACAGTTTATTTGATTTTATTCTTGGATTTGCAAAATACATTATCCTATAGTCCAAAAGTATGGCTTTTTCTAGGAATACTAAATCGTTCATCAAATTTACATTTTGCCCTACATATATAAATCCTGGGTCACCATGTCTGATTATTTTCATCCCATTATTTCTCTCTTCAACAATATTCATAAAAATCCCCTCTCATGTGGATAATATAATATCATAAAAACTGTGATTTTTCTATGTAAAAAAGTCGAAAGTATTCTCCTTCGACTAATTTATTGTATTTACTATCTCTAAAAAAGTATTTAAATCTATTTCTTCTGCACGAGATTGTAAAGTATAACCGTTCTTTAATAAAGTTTTTTCTATTAAATTGATATCATAATTTTTTAAGTTGTTATGTATAGTTTTTCTTTTAAATTGGAATGAATCCTTAAGTAAGGTTTTAAATTTATCATAATCAATAGGATTATTTTCTTTTCTTTCTAAAATTAAAACCGTACTATCCACATTAGGTGCGGGTACAAAATCTTCTCTTGGAACATCTGCGATTTTTTTTATGTTAAACCAATAGTTTAGAATAACTGTCATATATCCGTATTCTTTAGTATGGGGAGTAGCAAGAAATCTATCTGCAACTTCCTTTTGTACCATTATGGTAAATGACTTATAATTTAATCCAGAATCTATGACTTTTTCGATTATTGGAGTAGTTATATAATAAGGAAGATTTCCTATAAAATATAGATTATCGTATTTGATATCTTTAATTTTCTCTTTTAAATCGACTTCTAAAATGTCTTCAAATACGATATGGGTTTTGTCGTTTTCTAGAGGTTTAAGATATTTTTCGGTTTCTCTATCTATTTCAAAGGCTATTAAGTTGGAATTATAATTTTTAAGTCTTCTTGTTATTGCACCACCGCCTGGCCCTATTTCTATGATGAGGTCTTTTTCACACGGATTTATAGATGTGACTATTTTTTCTATTACTAATTCATTTTTTAAAAAGTTTTGTCCGTATTTTTTTTTGAATTTAAATTTAGCCATATATACCTCCCGTTTTATGATTTCTCTCTTGTCCAACCGTATCTTAAAACATCGTAATCGATTTTTTTGCTTCCGACTTTCGTTATAGCAGTAGCTTCCGTATCCACGAGTAAATCTAATGCTGTTCCAAGCACACCACGGTCTAAAACAATTGCTGTAATTTCACCACTTTCATTTGGTATTGGATTTTCAAACCTTAAAATAGTTCCACAAGGCAATTTTGATGATGATGCCACTATGTTTACTGTTCCATATGTTTTATCTTCGTATGTAGTAGTACCATCTAGAACATTTTGATTGTTACAAAAAAGATAACCAGTACAAAGAGGACAGTTTGCAACATACCCGGTGAGTTTTCCATTATAAGTATCAAGTACAGTATTGATATCATTGTAGGCGAAAGTTTCCATTACCTTAGCCATAGCATTTAGATTTACATTTTTATTGAGGTTAGAATTAACCATACTATTTTTACCGGTTATACTGCTGTTTTGCAAGAACAATGCACCAATACATATTATCATGGTACATACTAATTTATATAAAAATTTAATTTTCTTTTTCATTAGGTAACTCCTATCTATTTAAGTGTAGCATAAGAGCAATTAAATGTCAAAAAGTGATTCTACATTGTTTTCCGTGACTCTAGAAAGTTCATCTAAAGATATATTTTTTATATCACATATTTTTTCTGCAATGTTTAAAATATATGCTGGTTCATTTTTATGTCCTCGGTATGGTTCGGGCGTTAGGTATGGTGAATCAGTTTCTAACACTATATTTTCTAAATCAATATTTTCTATGACTTTATGGAGATTAGAATTTTTAAATGTTACAACCCCGTTTATTCCAAGTTTAAATCCGAGGTTTATATATATTTTAGCAACTTCTAAACTTCCTGTAAAACAGTGTATGACACCTTTTAAGTTTGGGAAACATTTTAGTATGTCTATTACATCCTGAGTTGCCTCTCTTGAATGTATTATGACGGGTTTATCGTATTTTATTGCTATATCGAGTTGTTTTTTAAATATTTCCTTTTGTAAGTTTCTATCCGGTATTCCATTATAATAATCTAAACCGATTTCTCCTATTGCCGTGATTTTATCGATATTTTGTTCTATTTGTTTTAAAAATTTTTCTTTAAAACTTTCTAAATTTTGTGGATGAAATCCAATTGCTGAATATATTTCAGGGTAATTCTCGCTTATTTTTAATACTTCTTCATTTGACTCGTAATCACAACCATTATTTATCATTTTTGTTATTTTGTTTTTATTAGCGTTTTTAATGAGTTCCTCTATATTATAATTTTTATCATCGATATGACAATGTGTATCTGTAAACATATTTTCACCTCGTCTAAAAGTATAAATTATTGTTCTAAAAAAGTAAATACCCCTCCCCCTAAATTATTTCCCGGGAAATAATTTAGGGGGAGGGGTATTTACTTTTTTAGAA
>JAZQJK010000152.1:0-6416 GCA_045541615.1 Bacilli bacterium | reverse complement strand
AAACCATCTTTTAAAGGTAAAAGTGTGTCCATTATGATTAAATCTATTTCATCCTTAAATTCGGATGCTAGTTTTAATCCATCATTGCCATTATTTGCAATATATTTCACATCGACTACTGTAGAACTACTAAAATACTTCTTTACTTCTTCGACTACTCTTTCTTCATCATCAATTAGTAATACGCGTATTTTATTATTCATAAGCATCTCCCTTTTATTTTACCACGCACAACTATTATATAATGTAATGTGACAAATTACTAGAAAATATTTTGGCAAGTACTGTCAAGAAATGTAAAACCTTGTCGAATTTATCCGACAAGGTTTTCAAGAGCCTTTAATACTTGGCTATCAGTCATTAAGTCATCAGCATTGTATATCGAAGTGTCAAGTACAACGACATGGTTTGGTGCTAATCCTATTCCATCGATGCATTCTCCTGAAGGGGTTAACCATCTTGCAGTTGTATATTTAATAGTGGTACCATCCGTCAAATTCGACTTTTCCTGTACTTTGCCCTTTCCATAACTCGTCTCCCCGACTAATGTCGCACCATATGAATCTCTAAGAGCAGCCGCGAGTATTTCAGATGCACTAGCACTAGATTTATTGATTAAAACCGTAATTTTATAATTTCTCTTTTCAGATGTTTCATCTTTGTAAGTCTCTTTTGAATTTTTATTTTCTAATGAGTAAATCACATCACCTTTTGCTAAAAACATCTCAGCAATATTTTTAGCAACTTGTAGATATCCACCAGTATTGTCGCGTAAATCTACTATTAAAGAAGAGATGTTTTGTCCCTCAAGTTTAGACAAAGAATTTGAAAATTGTGTATCCGCAGTATCACTAAATACTGTGAGTTTAATAAAACCAATGTTTTGCCCAGCATGATTTATTACTTGAGATGAGACAGCAGGAACAAATAACTTTCCAATAGAAGGTTTAAATGTTTGTTCGATTCCATCCCTTAAAATAGTTAGTTCAACACTCTTACTTTTCGTGCCTTTAATCATCTCTGCAATTTCAGTACCATTTTTACCGGCAACTGGATTACCATTTACTTTGATAATCACATCTCCCTCTTTTAATCCACACTTCTCAGCTGGAGAATCCACAAATACTTCATCTATTATAGTTCCTTCTTCTTCACTCGAACGAATTTGAATGCCAATTCCCTCGTACTCGCCCTTGAGAGTTTCATTCAGATATGAGGAATCTTCTGTGTCAAGATAGGTAGTATATGGGTCATCTATCACACTATACATACCGCTTATGGCTGCATCGATAAGCGATGTTCTATCTAAATCATCATAATAATTTTCTACTAGATTATCATAGGCAGATATAAATTCATGGAGTCCTTGGTCGCTTTCTAAAAGTGAGTAATTCACTCCACCTAAATGCTTATACACTAAAATTCCACCGAGTAAACACATTATCACCGATGAAATTATGATAATCGCAGTGACATCTAAAAAACTAAATATTCTCTGTTTATTCTTCATAGATTCACACCCTGTATTAAATATATCATAAACTTTTGAAAAAATCACAAAAAGTACATAAATTTACAAAAAAATAACACTTTAATAAGCATTATTTTAATTTTTCGATAATAGTTTCCTCTTCATCATAGTATTTTGATATTTTACCATCTTTTATCAATATCAAAGTTGGGTCAATCAGTTCTAACTCACTAGGTTTAGAAGCCTCTTTATTACTTTTTTCTTTTACATATTGCTTGTTTATATCTAGAGATAAATCCATGAAATATATCTTTTTTTTGCCAATTTCCTTGTAGTTTGAGATAAGTGATGCATAATATACTGCTCTAGCTTCAGTCGGATTATATGCAAAGACATAATACTCATCATATGGCCTATTAAAGACATTTCCACCATTTACTAAGTCATAAGATATATTGACTTCACTAGATGCTTTATCATCACCTTGAAATTCATCTTTTACTAGATATTTTGCTGTTAAAAAGTAAAGTAAAACTGCAATTAGAGCCACACCTAATAATATGATTGCGAATTTTTTTATTTGGTTTGTATCTTCATTTACATCTTTAATCAAACTCGATTTAACAGGAACTATCTTTTTTTGTTTTTTTTCATTTTTCTTCTTCATAATAACCCACCTAGATAAGTATAACAAATAAACTTGAAAAAAGCAAAAAAAGTTTATACGTTTTCTTGCTTATTTGCTCATCATTTCTACAACTGAGGCGGTATTTAGAGATTCTGCGATTGTCATGAGTTCTTCTTGAGAGAGATATGAACTCGTTATATAGTACTGCACATTATTACTTTGCCACTCTAAAGAATTATCACTTAATGCTCCGATTGCTGTACTTAGTAAAAGTGGGTCACCATATACGCTTGTTATCTCCATATCTTTACTAGCAGTAACACTTTCTTCTATTATCATAAATGGTTTAGCACCTGCATATGTCATGATTACTCTATTGCCATCATCGGTTTCAACTGTATCTTTTGTAGATAAATGTGTATCTTTGGGAACATATAGAGGATAAACAATGTTTTCTATTATACTAGTCTCTTCGCTACTTTTTTCATCCGCGCAACTCTCTTCAGTACAATCATTTGTAGTAATTAGACTATCTAAAGCGAAATTGTTATCCTCAAACTTCACAGAATATTTTACTGAAGTAAATTTCATTCTTATTATTGCATTTCCATCTTTATTTAACACTTGTACTTCTTTTAAATTGTTATCCTTATCGAAATAAATTTTTTCACTAACGAGACTGCTGTTATTCGGGTATTTTACATTCGCATTTACAATATAGTAGTCATCATTTTTATCGACGACGGGATTTTCAGTATTTTTTATATCTTTAAGTAGTGATTTTAAAAGATAACTTTGACTCGAATTGTCTGGCCATTCGCTTTGGAATTTAAAACTTTTATTAAGTGCTGGGGTTACGACATATACTCCCTCATCATTTTTTAAAATCACTTGTTCGTGATTATTTACTTTATTCACAAGAGTCACTTTATAATTGTCCTCATATTTGTAGTCGACACTTACATCATAATTATATGTCTCCTCGTTGCTAGTTATTTCCATCGTTCCTTTTACTGTATAACTCTTTACACTGTTGACCTTTTTTTCAAATTTTTCTATCACATCAAAATCGCTTTTATTTCCACACCCTACTAGTAAAAATGTACAAACAAAAACAAATAAAATTCTAAGTCTTTTCATAAACACTCCTTTTCTATATAATTATATTTTTAACATATAAAAATAGTATAAAAAAATAGAACAAATTTATTTTTGTTCTACTATATATAGTATGTCGTTTTCGTTTACAAGCACTATAGTTGCTTTTCCATCATATCCTAAATCAGCTTCGTATGTCCATTCTAAGGTCACAAAGTATGCCTCTTTATCGATTTCTCCAATTTTGAATGTATCTACTTTATATTCAGTTATTTCAGTTGAGATTACTTCCGGTAAATTTTGTGTTCTCTTACCATTCGTGTTATCCTCAACAGTCTTATATATAGTATCTTGTACTTTTAAAGAAAAGTTCTCTCTAATATCGGGATGCAGAAATTCCATGCCCCCTACATCGTATTTATTGGTTTTGTTCTCAATTGTATATAGGTCGATTACATATAATTCAGAAATTATTTTAGCATATGATTCATAGTCTATATGTTCTTCGTTTACTAGTTTTTTTAACTGGTCAAACTTATTTTTAAATAATATTCCATCTCTATCTTCAAGTTTGTACTCATATTTATCAATCGCATCTAGAATTACGCTTTGTTCTGGTGAAGAATTTTCATCTTTATTACTTATAAAAATGATTAAAATAAGTGCTAAAACTAAAGTGATTAAAACTATAATACCAATAATGATTTTATTTTTGTGTTGTTTCACTATTTATCTTTTCTCCTTCAGTCTTGATTAAATCATAAACAATTATATCATTAGATAATTCGAGTATTTTTTCAGCATACTCTTTATTTTTTTGAATATATGTCTCATCTATTATTACTGAATCTTTTAAAACCTTGTATTCCCCTTTAGAGTTATTGTAATAGACACTCTCAGTTAAAAAGTTACCGTTTGGAAATACTATAGTATTATTATGCTTTATTTCGAATATGTCATTACCAAGTGCGTAAGGGTTATAGAGGCCTAGCATATTTCCAAGTGTCGGTTGAACATCTATCATTCCCATGTAGTAATCTACTTCTTTGACATGCCTTTTGTCTTTGGTCCATATCACTAGAGGTGTTTTTCTATTTAATTCGTTTGCATAGTAATCATAATTTATATATCCTTCATCTTCTTCTGTTAGTAATCTACCTAATTTTAGACTGTAGTTAAATAAATAGTTGTATTCTTTTGTCGCTAGTTTAGCATCATGGTCTCCATAGAATACTAACACTGCATCGTTAAGTAAATCATTTGTGTAAAGCGAATCTATAAATTCTCCTAAACATTTATCCGCATAATGAACACTTCTTATATAATTACCGAGTCTCGTATCTTCTAGGTATTTATCTTCCACTGTTTCCATAAGTCCAGTCTCTTCGTTTAGTCTCTCAACTGTTGCAGATAACGGAAACTCTCCATAAGCTTCACCGCCATCCCAAGGAGTGTGATTTGTCAAAGTAATAAGTGTTCCCATGTATTTATCGTGCTCAGATTCGATAGTTTTTAAATGTTCGATTGCTTGCATGAAGAAGTCGTGGTCAGATATTCCTAAACCTATTGAATTTTCTTTGGTTACATCGAAATAATCCTTCGAATAGAAAGTTTCATACCCTAAACTAGGATGCATCGATGCTCTATTCCACATTCCACTGCTATTACCGTGCATGCTAAATGTGTAATAACCGTTTTGTTTAAGCATTTTTTGTAGTGTTACATAGTCACGGTCATAATAGTTTACAAATACTGTACCAGATAGAGCAGGCATGAGTGATGAAGAAAGTGTAAACTCCGTATCACTACTAGTACCTACACCTATTTCTGGATAGAAGTTAGAAAAATATAATCCTTCACGCACTAATTTGTTTAGATTAGGTGTTACTTCTTGTCCATTAATTTTTAAATCGACAAACATCGACATCATACTTTCCATATGTACTAAAATGACATCTTTATCCTTAAAAATACCTGTATACTTATTGCTTGAAACTTCCAATTTGTTTGTGGAAAAATACTCTATAAATCTTTGAGCAGCCTCATCATAACCAAAATATGAGAACAGTTGAGAACGCGTACTCTGCACTATATCATTTATTTGATACGCAAGTATACCGTAACGGTCTACGATATATTCCCTATTCCACTGTTTAATCAATCTGCTTATGTCAGTAGATGTGAGCGTTATTATATTGATACATAAAAATATTACTCCAACTAACATGACCGTCGCAAAATTCTTTTTACCGTTTTCTATTTTACTTACATAATTAAAGTAGTTGTGCTTTTTTAAAATTCTATTTATTAGATAAAATAATACTGGAAATATGATATATATCACATGTAATGGCGATAATTTATCAAAAACTGCATCGGTTACAGTATTCACTTGCCCTAAATTTGATAGTAATCCAATCGTAACATATGAATTATAAAAAGCATAATATATTCCATTAATTATACATATCGCTGTTATAATACTAAGCATGATTTGAAAATATCTATACTGTTTTTTGGGTTTAAATAAGTAACCTAGTGCTCCAATGAGGACAATTATTGCGAAATTGAAAAACAAAGGTTCAAATCCAAAAGATTCGATTCCACCTGTCAATATCGATAGGAGCGATGTTTCTAATGTCAAAATTAGAACAAATGACATAAAAAGTCTATTTGTCAAAATAAATGTAATGAAACTTTTTTTATTTTTATTAAATATATTTTTAAGATTTTTAGTCATAGTAATCCCTTCTTATAAATCAATTATACCAAATTATTGCTTTAATTAATATATTTTTTTAAAATTTTATTTTTGGGCCTTGTTTTTACACAAATTTTATGATATATTAGTAACACAAATGCAGGTGTAGTACAACGGCTAGTACGCGGCCTTGCCAAGGCTGAGACGTGGGTTCGATTCCCATCACTTGCTCCATTAAGAGAATTACTCGCACTTTTGTGTGAGTTTTATTTTTTTAATAGTATGTGTATTTAATATAACTTGCTCGCAATATGATGAACTATAATTGGTATAGCCCACCATTTTAAATGGGTCCCATTATATACCATTTTCAATGTTCTTAATCTTGCGCGGATTATTATAATTGTTAAAGGTTATCGAGAATAATTTATAACATGACATTGCATAAAATTATCTTTAAATTAAGTGGCGAAACTTTCTCATATATCTCAAATTTATTTCAAGCAGCTTGTACGGAC
>JAZQJK010000151.1:0-5456 GCA_045541615.1 Bacilli bacterium | reverse complement strand
TAAAATGTTTATAGTAAAGGAGGAATATAAGGATGGATAAAGGAAATGGAAATGGAAACACTGTATTATTAACAGTTATTGGTGTTGCAACACTTTTAGTTGCATTAGTAGGTGCTACATTCGCGTACTTCACTGCTACAGTAAATGTACAATCTGAACAAAGCGTTTCAGTAACAACTGCTACTCCAGTAGGACTTAAATATGTAGGTGCTGCTTTAACACTAACAAATGCTATTCCTGGTGACAAAGCTGGTGATGAAGGTGAAATCACTTTCACAATTGAGAACCCTGAAACAAGTACAGTATCTCAACGTTATGATTTAAATTTAATCATCGACGAAAATGAGTTCACTTATACTACAGGTACTGACAATGCAGAACAATTAGTAATCACTATGAGTGCTGAATCTGATGGTCAAAACACTCCTGTTCCAACAACTACATACAATGTAACTGATGGTGCAAGTGCTGCAGCAAAAAATAAAACTTTCGTTGTTGTTTCTGACCAAGCAATCGCTCCAGCTGAAACTCAAACTTATACAATTCAAATCGAATTCAAAGAGTTGAACACTGCACAAGATAACAACCAAGGTAAAAATTTCCACGCTCATATCGAAATCTCTGATGTAATCAGTATCTAATTTTGAGCATGGTTTACATAAGAAGTCAAATGATATAAATATTTGACTTTTTTTGTTGCATTTTTATCTCTATTTTGTTAAAATGTTTATAGTAAAGGAGGATTATAGAATGAACGGTGAAAGAGGAAACGGAAATACTGTATTATTAACAGTTATCGGTGTGTCAACATTATTAGTTGCTTTAGTAGGTGCTACATTCGCGTACTTCACGGCTACAGTTACTGTAGAATCTGAACAAAGCGTTTCAGTAACAACTGCTACTCCTGTTGGATTAATTTATACTGGTTCTAAATTAGAATTACTTAATGCAATCCCTGGTGACAGTGCTGGCCTTGATGAAGATACTCCTGTTACGTTTACAGTAGAAAACCCTGCTGACAGTACTACAGCTCAATCATATGATTTAGATTTAATCATTGATGAAAATACTTTCGTTATTTCTGAAGGTAAAAACCAATTAGTTTTAACAATCGCTGGTGAAGGTGCTACAAATACTCCAAACGTCGTAAATGGAACTATCGATTTAACTGATGGTCTTACAACTAAAGGAGAAGCTGCTGTAACTGACCCAGATGGTGCTGCAGCAACTGGAAATGCTGCTAAGGGAAAATCTTTTGATATCGTTACTACTCAAAGAATTGAAAAAGGCGAAACTCATACTTATGACATCGCTATAGAATTCAAAGACACTGGTGACGTTCAAGATACTAACCAAGGTGCAAGTTTTGCTGCACATATCGCTATTTCTAACGCAATGGCAATCAGCAATTAATTAAAACAAATTTCAAAGTCAGATATATTCTGGCTTTTTTTGTAACTTTACTCAAATTGAACTTTGTGGTATACTCGTTATAGATAAAATAGGTAGGATGATGTGTGATGAAAAAAGTTATTGTCAGACTTGAAAATTTTGGAAAATCATACGGAGATAAAGAAGTTATAAAAAATATAAATCTCGATATATATGAAGGAGAATTTTTAACATTACTCGGTTCAAGTGGTTGTGGAAAAACGACAGTACTTAGGTCTATATCTGGACTAGATTTTCCAACGCATGGAAAAGTTTACATCGATGGTGTTGATGCTACAAATCAAGAGCCTCCTGAAAGAGAAGTAAATACTATATTTCAAAATTACGCACTATTTCCACTTATGACTGTTGAGGAAAACATCGCATTCGGTTTAAGAATGAAAAAAGTAAATGAAAAAACCATCTCTAAAAGAGTAAAAGAGATGTTAAAACTCGTCCACCTCGAGGGATATGAAAAGAGAAAACCAAAAGATTTGTCTGGTGGAGAACAACAAAGGGTATCGATTGCCAGAGGTCTTATCAACAATCCTAAAGTTTTATTACTAGATGAACCACTTTCTGCCCTGGATTTAAAGTTGAGAAAGAATATGCAAGTTGAATTAAAACTCCTGCAAAAAAAACTCGGAATAACCTTCATTTATGTCACACATGACCAAGAAGAGGCACTTTCTATGAGTGACAGGGTTGTCGTTTTAAAGGATGGACTCATTGAACAAATAGGAACACCAGTTGACGTATATGAACATCCTAAAAGTTTATATGTCGCGGACTTTCTTGGTGAGGCGAATGTTTTTATAGGAAAAATAATCGATAAAGCGTCATCAAAATCTAATGTGTATATAAACGATGACTTGACACTTACTATTTACAACAAAACTTTTGATGTCGGTGATGAAGTTAACATAGTAGTGAGACCTGAAAATGTCAAATTGTCTCGCCAAGATAGAAAATATAACTCTATTAAAGGTATAATATATGAGCAAATATATGATGGAGCATCAACAAAATATTTGGTTAAAATTGATGATAAAATCATTAAAGCGATTAGTTCTGGAAACGATAAACTCTATTCAAATGGTGAAGAAGTTTATGTCTATTGGACTATAGAAGATGCTATATGTTTGGGTGAGTGATATGAAGGATAGCAAATATTTTAAATGGTTTACGACCGTACCAGTCATACTATATGCACTTTTATTTATAGCACTTCCAATTCTATACATTTTTATAATAAGTTTCTTTAAAAGTGATTCGTATGGTGGGATGATACATGTTTTTTCACTCGTAAACTATTTTGAACTATTTAATGGGGTGTATTTAAAGGTCATACTACAATCTCTTTTTATAGCAGGACTTACGACTTTACTATGCATACTAATCGCATATCCTTTCGCTATATGTGTTTCGCATAAGAGTGAAAAGGTTCAAAAGGTTTTGATGACATTAATCATGGTACCATTTCTTACGAATTCACTCATAAGGATGTACGGTTGGATAGTGCTCCTAAGAAAAAGTGGTGTCATAAATCAGTTTTTCATAGGAACTGGCATTATCGATGCACCTCTAAACTTAATGTATAATAACTTTGGTATTATTTTGGGAATGGTTTACACATTATTACCATTTATGATATTACCACTTTACAGTTCTGTATCGACTATAGATAAAAAACTTATCGAAGCTGCGAGTGATTTAGGTGCTAGCAAATGGAAAATATTTAAAAAAATAATTTTACCTATGACTAAACCCGGACTATTCAATGGTTCACTCATGGTTTTTACACCAGCACTCGGATATTTCTTTGTCGTCGATATTTTAGGTGGTGGCAAGATGATGATACTTGGTAACCTCATTAAAAATCAATTTTTAACTGCCCGTAATTGGCCATTTGGTGCAGCAATTTCGGTACTTTTAATTATTGTTACATATTCACTTATCGCTTATTATAGGAAAAAGGGCGGTAAGATGGATGACTTGGGAGGTATGTGATGAGACATAATAAATTGTTAGATAACCTCTATATATTTTTAGTTCTCGGTTTTCTATTTTTACCAATCATAGTGATTATCATTTTCTCATTTAATACATCAAAACTTAATATCATATTTGAAGGTTTTACTTTAAAATGGTATGCAAGTCTCTTTTCAAACAGTGCTCTTTTAGAAGCACTTAGAAACACTCTTATAGTTGCAGGTGTTAGTACAATACTTTCTACTGTAATCGGTACTATATCGGCATATGGGTTAAAAGTATATGATTTTAAATTAAAAAAGTTGATAAATGAACTCATATATATACCAGTAGTGCTACCTGACATAGTTTTAGGTATATCTCTTTTATGTATGTATACACTTTTTAAATTAGAACTCGGTATGTTGAGTCTAATAATTGCTCATATAGTTTTCTCTGTTCCTTATGTCATAGTAAGCGTTAGAAGTGTACTCGAGAATATTGATCCAAATTTGGAGAAAGCAGCAAGTGATTTAGGAGCAAGCAAGTGGCAAACATTTACTAAAATAACAGTACCTATGCTAATGCCTGGTATAATGAGTGGAGCACAACTCGCGTTTACATTATCTATGGATGATGTAGTGATAAGCTACTTTACAGCAGGACCATCTAGTACGACACTTCCACTTTACATTTATTCGATGATAAAAACTGGAATTACACCGGATGTCAATGCGATGATAACTATTATGCTCATAGTGATTTTTATTACTCTCACTGCTTCTACATTATTCAGTATGAGACGCATTAGTTTGGAGGCAAAGAAAAGATGAAAAAAATATTACTCATTATGTCCTTAATACTCCTATGTGCGAGTTGTTCTTTAAATAATGAGAAACGTGAATTAAATGTTTTAAACTGGTCCTCGTATATTCCTCAAGAGATAATTGAAAAGTTCGAAAAAGAAACAGGAATCGATGTCAATTATAGTACATACTCGTCCAATGAAGAACTACTAGCAAAACTCTCGAGTTCTAAAGAAGGCACTTATGATTTAATTTTTCCAAGTGATTACATGGTAGAGATAATGATTTCAAGGGATTTACTAGAACCATTAGATAAAACCAAATTAAAAAACATAAGTAATCTAAATTCGAAGTACTTGAACAAGAAATATGATAAAGGAAATACTTATACTTTACCGTTTCTCGCGGCCACAGTTGTAATCGCATATGATTCTAAAGTGATTAAAGAACCTATCACATCATACGACCATTTACTACGGGATGAATACAAAAATGAAATAGTTTTAATTGAGGACCAAAGAATTATAATAGGTATGGCATTACTTGCAAATGGATTTGATATGAACTCCACTGATGAAGAAGAATTGAAACTAGCAAAAGAGTGGCTTAAAGACTTAAAACCTAACATAAAAGCATATGATAGTGATTCACCAAAAAACTTTTTGATAACAAAAGAGGCATCAATAGGAGTTTTATGGAATGCAGAAGCAGCACTTGCTGGTGTTGAAAATGAAAACATCAAAACAGTTTTTGCAGATGAGGGTTACGCACTTAGTATGGATAATTTCGCAATTCCAAAAGGCTCAAAAAACAAGAATGAACTATATGAATTTATTGATTACATTTTAAGAGCAGATGTGATGAAAAGCATAGTGGAAGGTTATCCATATAAGAACATTAATTCTGAAACAGACAAGATTTTAGGTGATAGTTACAAGTATAACACAGCAAGTAACGTACCCGATGAAATAATGGATAAAGGTATATTTGTTGAAAACATCGGTTCAAGTGTCAAACTGTATGATAGAATTTGGGCCGAAATAAAGTAAAAACTTCTTGCCAATCTATGTAAAATTTTATATAATTAATTTAGGAAACGCACCCAGCTGATGCGAGTGTGTTCTCCATAGTTGGTTAACACGCTCGTATCAATCAAGGTACGAGTCGTGTTTTTTAGTTTCCTATAAAATCACAAACTTCAAAAGAAGTGCAATTATTATAAAAAGTAACATCTTAATTATAAAAAGA
>JAZQJK010000150.1:0-3092 GCA_045541615.1 Bacilli bacterium | reverse complement strand
AGAAGTTTTGAATGTAGTTTTTTAGATAATTATTTTATATTTGTTACTAAGTTTGGTAATCCGATTGTTGTAATTTTTATTATTTTATTATTTTTACTTATGTTTAGAAATAAATATGGAATTATGGTTTCTATTATGGCGATAGTTTCATCTTCGGCAAATACATTTTTTAAGTATATATTTAAAAGAGAAAGACCAGCTGTATTAAAGTTGATTTCACAAGGTGGTTATTCATATCCTAGTGGTCATGCAATGATATCGGTTGCGGTATATGGTTACTTTTTATATTTAGTTATGAAGTATGTTAAAAACAAGTGGATTAAATATATATTAAGTTGTTTGTTAGTATTATTTATATTATCTATTGGAATTAGTAGAATATATCTTGGGGTTCATTATATGAGTGATGTGCTCGCAGGTATATCAATCGCAACTATACATCTCATAATATTTATCTATTTTTACACAAAATTTATAGAGTCATCTCATTCGTGATGGCTTTTTAAGTATAAGATAATTAAATAAAGCACTGTCCACTTTCATTCGACACTATATTAAAAATAAAAACTTTATCTTTATTACTTATAGTGTTACACTTTTTTTGTCGTAAATAAAATAGAAAAAGGAGTGGTTGGCGGAATGATAAGTTTCATCATGATTGAAAAGGATACCAAGAAAAGAGAACTTTATACGAAAGTTATTAAAAAATTTTTATATACTTCAGATGATTACTACGATGTTTATGAATTTGAAATATATAATAAGGATACTGTACAAAAACTAAGCAAAATAGAAGGTCAAAAGATTTACTTATTGAGTGATGAAATACCCGGAATAAATGGTTTCGAACTAGCGAGGAATATTAGAATAATGGGTGATGTATCTAGCCCGATTATTTTGTTTACAAATAGTAAGGAGATATGTACCCCAGAAATTACAAAAAATACTTTAATACTGAATATCATACACAAAGATTCAGATGTAGTTCTAGAATTATGGGATAGTCTACACTTTGCATATAGATGTCTGACTAAACATAGTGCACTGACTTTTTCAATATTTGATGAATTATATAGGCTACCATATGATGATATATACTATATAGAAAAAAATATCAACGATGATACAGTTACTATTTTTACAAAAGATGATACATATACATTATATATTTCGATAAAACAACTGGAGAAAAAACTGATCGACGACCCAAGATTTTTCACCTCGCATAGGAGTTGTATACTTAATACTTTTAATGTACAAGCATATGATAAAAGAGATAATCTAGTTATTTTTAACAATGGACTAACGACAAAACTAGTTTGCCGAAGCAAAAAGAAACTTTTAGTAAATAGACTGAGTATCAATTCACAAGAGGAATGTGTTATAAACGAGCCCGCTTAAACGGCTTTTTTCTTTTATTAAATTGTGATATAATTTTTTTCGAGGGATAAGTATGAACGAAAAAAAGAAAATCTGCAAAGTAGATTACGAGTCAACACTTTTAAAGTTTTTACAAAGTTGCTTAAAGGATTTATCGACTAAAAAAATTAAATCATATATCAAGTATAAAATGGTCGAAGTGAACGGAAAAGTCATTACCAATTCTAGTAAAATAGTAAAAAAAGATGATGAAGTCATAATTTATTTTACCAAAAGAAATATACCGAAATATGATTTGAAAATCTTATATGAAGATAAGGATTTAATTGCTATCGACAAACCGAGTGGACTTTTATCTATTTCAAATTCAAAAGAAAAAGAAATCACTGCATTTAGAATGGTAAGTGACTATGTCAAAAGTCAGAACCCTAAAGCAAAAATTTTTGTCATACATAGACTTGACCAATTCACTTCCGGAATATTAGTTTTTTCTAAAAATTTAGCATTAAAAGAAAAACTCCAAAAGAATTGGAATGATTTAGTAAGTTTAAGAGAATATGTTTGTGTCGTTTCTGGAAAAATGAATGCAACCGGAAAATTTGAAAGCTATTTAACTATGAACCACTTTCAAATAGTGCACTCAACTAAAAACAAAGAGTTAGGCAAATACGCACTTACAAAATATAAATTACTAAAATTTAATGGTAAATATTCACTTCTCAAGGTAAACATTGAGACTGGAAGAAGAAATCAGATCCGTGTACATCTCAGTGAAAATGGTCATCCTATAGTTGGAGATAAAAAATATGGTTCAAAAGAGGACCCGATAAATAGACTTGCACTTCATGCTTCAACATTAAAAATTCTAGACCCGCGAACAAATCAAGTCCTGACTATTAAATCAGAGGTTCCGCAAGATATCTTAAAATTGGTTAAATAAAGGATGTGATATAAATGGAAAAATTTACTTATTACTTTTGGATTTTTATGATAGGTTCATTTTTAGGCGTTATCATCGAAACGATATGGTGTATAATAAAGTACAAAAAATTTGAATCGAGAAAAGGACTGATTTTTGGTCCGTTTAATCCTTTATATGGATGTGCAACGGTTCTATTGACATTTGCCATAAACAGCACTAAATATCAAACTACTGGAAATGTATTTCTTATTGGAGTGGTTGTAGCCTCAATAGTCGAGTACGCATGCTCATTTATTCAGGAAAAATTTTTCGGAACAACTTCATGGGATTATAAGGATTTTAAATATAATTTAAAAGGGAGAATTAATCTCATGTACTCCCTAATTTGGGGATTTTTAACCCTTCTTTGGTTTAAAGAGTTTATGCCAGTTATTGACAATTTGATGTTATTTTTCTATGAAAAAAAAATTATAACGGTTTTAGCTCTAATATTCATGGCAATTGATATTATTATCTCTTTTTTGGCAAGTATAAGAAGGTATATGCGTCAACAAAATAAGTATCCACAAACAAAATTAGGTAAACATATAGACTATATATATAACGACGAAGTGATGGAAAGAGTATATCCTAATTCGGTTTTTACTGATAATCAGAAGACAAGTGGAAATTAAAACTGTTTAAAGCAAATTCACTTAATAAAAAGATTATGACAGTATACTTGATAAAAAGTAATGCGTTCTAATCTTTTTTATTTTAAATATAACTTTTTTATGATAGAATAAATTTA
>JAZQJK010000149.1:0-21034 GCA_045541615.1 Bacilli bacterium | reverse complement strand
CGAAATTTATTCATACAAAGGCTATTTTTAGTCAATTAAGTGAATTTTTAGATATAGAAAAGGAGAATAACTCAAACAATAAAATGTCATCCTTTAATGGTATAATTGTCGATAATCTCTCTTATACATATGATTATTACCATTATGTTATTAAAAATTTATCTTTGAATATCCCATTAGGTACTAAACTTTTGATAAGGGGCATAAGTGGGAGTGGAAAAAGTACATTTGTTAAATGTCTCTCCGGGGAACTGGATAATTATGAGGGAAGTATTAAAATTGGGGATTATGAATTAAGAGATATAGCGCCAAGTTCTTTAAGAGAAAGCATCATGTATATTGGCCAAAATGAAGTGCTCTTTACTGATAGTATTAAAGAAAATATAACGCTTGGGACTTATGATGAAAATTATTTACAATATGTCATGAAGTTATGTAATATAGGCGAGATAGTAAGTAATAGAAACTCACGTGAGAACACGATTATACTAGATGGTGCGAGTAATATTTCAGGAGGTGAAAAAGCGAGAATAATACTTGCAAGAGCTCTTTTTAAAAAACCGAAGGTACTTATCATCGATGAGACACTTTCAAGTTTAAATAGTGATATGGAAGATGAAATATTAGATAATTTATTCAGTATAAAAAATTTGACACTTATCTATATAACACATAGAAATAAAGAAGAGAAGTTTAAAAATATATTATCGTTTAGAAAGGAAGGAATATATGAAATTAAAAGATGATGAGATGTTTTTAGTTACTGGTGGAGCCTTTAAGGGAATAGGTGCAGCACTTTTTCTTGGAATAGGTGCACTTATTACCCTAATCGTGGGAATAGTAGATGGATACTTTAATCCAACAAAATGTAATAATTAAAAGAGGAGGAGATGTAATATGGTCATAACTAATGAGGAATTATTTAAAGTGACAGGAGGCGCTATTGAGTTTAGTAGTAGTTTGTTGAATTCAATAGTGAACCTCGTTAAGACAGTACTAGATATCGGAAGAGCAATTGGTTCATCTATTAGTAGGTACAAAAACAAAAAATATTGTTAAAATATATTTATTTACTTGTGACTGAACTCATTAGATGTTATAATGTATATGCACTTTAGAAAGATGGATTGAATGATGGAAGTATTAGAGTATCTTAAACAAATTGAAAATGCCGGATTTGAAGCCTATATAGTCGGGGGTTATGTGAGAGATAATATACTCGGTATTAAGACTACTGATGTAGATATTACGACGAGTGCTACTCCCCAAGAGATTTGTAAGATATTTGATATAAGTAAAGTAGATAATCTCGGTTCTATCAATATTAAAAAAAGTGACATAAACATAGATATCACAACCTTTAGAAAAGAGAGTAATTATTTTAAGCATAAACCTAAAAATGTCACATATGTAGATGATTTACTGACTGACTTGAAGAGGAGAGATTTCACTATCAATACGCTGTGTATCAACAGTAAAGGTGAAATAATCGATATGCTTGGTGGATTATCTGATTTAGAAAATAAGATTTTGAAAGTAGTCGGTAGGCCTAAAAAGAAATTCAGGGAAGACCCACTAAGGATGATGAGAGCGCTTAGGTTTAGCATCATTTATGATTTACGCATCGCAGATAAAGAACTCGAATTCATTTTGAATAATAAAAAATTGTTTAGTGAAATATCATATAAAAGAAAGAAAGATGAACTCGGTTATATTTTAGTATCAAAAAACTGTATAAAGGGGTTAAATCTTCTTAAAAGTTTAAATTTAACTGAGGCACTAGAAATTGATTTTGATGAAAAAATCACATATGTAAACGATTATATAGGTATGTGGTCACAAATAAATTGCTCAGATGGGTATCAGTTTTCTAAACTTGAAATGATGCGTATGAATGCGATTAAATCGATTATAGAGTATGGAAAAATAGATGAAAATGTACTCTTTAAATATGGAAAATATGATGCATTAATCGCGGGTGAAATAATGGGTATAGATAGAAAAAAGATAGATGAAATATATGATTCTATGAAAATCTATTCGATGGATGAATTGTGTATAAGTGGAGATGAAATAAAAAAACTACTTAATATCGAAGCCAGTCCTAAGATTAAAAATATCAAAAAAGACTTGATTAAAGAAATACTTTTTGGTAACCTATCTAATACCAAAAAGGACATAAGTAAATATATTATAAAGAAGTGGAAGTGATTAAAATGGGCGATACTATAGTTAAGTTATATCAAAAACAAAACTTTGTTATAGGTGAGGATATCCTTAAAACGATTAAAAAGAATAAATTATCCCTCGATGAAGCCCTTTTAATCATCTATTTTTATAGTAATAATTCGCATGCTGTTTTAGATTTAGATGAGATAAATGATAAATTTTCTTTAAATGAACTCGAGACTATGCAAGCATTTGAAAGACTTACGAATAAAAATCTCATAAGTATAAAGATGGAAAAAAATAGAGAAGGTAAAATGGAAGAAATCATCGATTTAACCCCTCTATATCAGACGATTGCCTTAGATATCGGAGAAGAAAATAAAAAGGATGTTACTAATAGTATTTTTTCTCTTTTCGAATCCGAATTTGGTCGTCCGCTTTCATCTATGGAATTTCAACTGATAAATAATTGGCTCGATAAGGGAATTAGTGAAGAACTGATTAATAGTGCTCTTAAAGAGGCAATATTCAATGGAAGTTTTACTCTTAGGTATATAGATAGTATTTTAATGGAATGGATAAGAAAGGGATTTAAAACAGGTAAAGATGTCGATTTATATTTGAGAAAACGCAAGCAAGTAAAACCTAAATTAAAAGATGAGGATTTGTTCGATTACAACTGGTTAGATGATGAAGACTGAGTTTATTTTGAATACTTTGGATGAATTAATTGAAGAAGTTAAATGTCCTTTAAATTATAAAAAGGACTATGAACTTTTGCTTGCAGTAATGCTCAGTGCCCAAACTACTGATTTGAGAGTAAATGAGGTAACGAAAACTCTATTTCAATATGATTTGGAATCGCTTAAAAATATGGATGTAGAAAAAATTGAAGAAATCATAAAACCTGTCGGTACACAGAAGAGAAAAGCAAAATACGTAAAGGAAATTGCTCGTATTTTAATCGATGAAACTGGTGGCATAGTGCCTAATGATAGAAAATTTGTCGAGAGTTTACCCGGTGTTGGTCACAAGACCTGCAATGTAGTTTTCTCAGAAATATTTCATGAAGATGCAATCGCAGTTGATACCCACGTATTAAGAGTATGTAAGAGACTTGGTATAACGAATATAGATGATGATGTCATAAAAACCGAGCAAAAACTTATGGAGATTTTTCCAAAAGAATCTTGGAGAAAACTGCACATCGAACTCGTCTTATTTGGGCGACATACTTGCAAAAGTAAAAAGCCTCTTTGCAGTAATTGTCCATTTAGGAATGCGGGTTGTGTATACGAAAAAAAAGTATAGATTAAATTTTGGTCTATACTTTTTTAGTTTGATTCATTCGAATCTTGTTCACCTGGGTCAGTAACATCGTTTTCAGTATCGGATTCACTGTTATCCGGTATTCCCGGAATTGTGTCAATTTTAACATTTATTTCTGCTCCAGTACTAGCATTTGCTTTAAATATCGTATATGTACTCTTTACTACGAACGTCGCATTAGTCGCGTTCGTAAGAGATGTGTTAAACGAATTATTGCTTGTAAAACCTATACTTGAAAGAGAGCCATCAGGGTTTTTAATGAATACCTCGTATACCAGTGTACCGATATTTTCAGTATTATAATTTAGTCTCTTAGTTAAAAGTTTTTCTGACCATCTTTCGTAGTTTTTCTCAAAATAAGAAAGAAGGCTATTTTCATCAATAGAGGCAGGAGTCTCGATTTCTGACCATGACAATTTGATTTGGTTTCCATCAGTCGTATATGTGAGATTTGAGACATTATCTAGTCTTGAGAATCTAGTAGAAACCTCGGTAGGTTCAGTACCTTTTCTAAAATATTCTGTACTTCTTAAATTATCAGGTGTAAACTCACTTGCAAGTTGTACTGGATTTGTCTCTAGTTCGATATCTACAGTGGTAACACCTTTTGGTTGTTTCCAACGAGAATTCTTTTCCAAGATATTTGGCGTTAAGGCTCTTACAATAGCACGCCTTGCAGACCATCCCTCATCTGATGTCAAGTAATATTTTTTTGTAGGAACATCATATCCGTACCAGAAAGCAATCGCATAATCTGGTGAATAAGATACTTGCCATACATCATTAATTGCACTTGAACTAAGTCCGAGTTGATTTTTTAGATTAGTATCCATACTAGTCGTACCAGTTTTACTTGCAACGTCTGTACCACTTACAGAACCGACACCGATTGCACCACTAGTTACAGCGTATTTTAATATCATATTGACCATATAAGCTGTTTCTTCACTCATTGCTTTGCTCTTAGTAGGAGTATGAGTATAAGTTTCATTTGTATCATTATAGATTATCTTAGTAAAAGAATATGGCTCGATATAGTATCCACCACGAGCAAATGCTCCGTATGCAGCAGATAATTCTAGAGGTGAGACTCCGTTAAAGGCACCTATTGAACTCGATTCATAAATTATTCCATCATGTACTTCTGGAGTTATACCGAGATTAGTTACAAATTCGTATTTATCTTCTTGACTCGTAGCCTGAAATGCTTGTAGAGCAGGGACATTTCTACTAGTTGCAAGCGCTTTCTTAGCAGTTAGAATTCCATTATATACAAAATCCACGTTATTGATTGGAGAACCATCTGAATAAGTGTAGGCTTCATCTACTACAGTAGTTCCAGTTCCCCATCCCTCATATTCGATAGCAGGACCGTAGTCAAAAATCGGTTTTGCTGTAGAACCAGGGTGTCTTTTAATCATAGTTGCATAGTTATAACTTAGTTCTCGATTTTTATTTCTTCCTGTTCCAATAGCAGTGATAGAACCATCATCTACATCAGTAACAGCAATACCACATTGAACGACTTCATTTTTCCATTTATATAAAGTTCCATCATATAATTTATTTATGACATCTTGTTTCTTTGGGTTCATAGTTGAATAAATAGTCATCGAAGTGCTATATGGGTTGAGTTTAGTTTTATCGATTACATCTTCAACGACTGTGTCGATGAAGCCTTGATATTTACTTATGTTACTATTCATTTCAACTAACATGTCTTTAACTTTAATTGCACGCGCTACATTAGCTTCTTCCTTAGTTATATAACCGTGTCTAACCATCAAACCTAAAACTAGATTTCTTCTCGCTTCAGCTTTTTCAGGATAATAGAATGGGTTATATGCTGATGGTGCTTGGAATAAACCTGCTATGAGTGCTGCTTCTGCAAGATTTAATTCTCCAACAGATTTTCCAAAATAAGTTTGGCTTGCTTGACTGACACCATAAGTATTATTACCACCTAAATATGGTTGATTCACGTAAAATTCGAGAATTTCTTGCTTAGTGTAAGTCTTTTCTACTTTGAATACTGCCATGTAGATATCCGTAAATTTACGTATGATACCCTTAATACCGTGACTTGCTGTTCCATTATATGTGTTTTTAACTACCTGCATCGTAAGAGTAGAACCACCACCTGCATCACTTTGTCCCATGAGTTGTCCGAGAACTGCTTTACCGAAACGTAAGAGGTCTATACCGCTGTGTTCGAAATATTTAGAGTCCTCCGTAGCGACGATTGCATCTACTAAAACATCGGGCAGTTCATCATAAGTGACATTATCTCTTTTTTCAGCGCCGAGTTCTGCAATTACGTTATTATCGATATCATATATTATAGATGATGATGACTTATAGAGTTCGCTTACCGTAAACTTTGGTGCACTTACGATTATGTAAACACAAAAACCTAAGCCGGCTATGGCAAGTAATATCATCATGAAAAGAAGTGATATCAATATGATGTGTTTAGGTCTTTTTTTACCCTTAGTTACTTTTGCTTTACTTTGAGTACCCTTAACTTTAGATTGGGGACTAGCAGTCTTTTTTACAATTTTTTTCTTAGTACCAGTTTTTGCTTTAGTATTAGCCATTTAACATTCTCCTTTAAAATATACCTCGTCTACGACTCTCATATAGTCTAGAGTAGGTCTCAGTTTTTCTTCAATTTTGTAGGCATACTTTTCAAAATAAGAAATTGGTATGCTTTTTCTTGTCTCATTTTCTAAAAAAGATAGCAAATCTTCACCCTTTAATAAATAATACTTTTCATCGATATAGACTATCAAAAATGCAATACCGCCATGTTTAAGTACAGATTTTAGGTGCTCTATTTGATGTGCATGTATATTGGATAGGGGAAAAGATGTTTTAGTATGTGATTCCTTTGCTTCAAAATCCAAATACTTCCCCCTGTAAACACCATTATAGTCGAATGTCGATTTTTCCTTAAAATATGCTTTTTTTATCTCGTTTTTGCTATAATCTACACTTACAATCCCTATTGGAGTTGGTTTTTTATGAATTACAGCAGTTCCATTTTCTAAGTAAAACTTATTCGCTTGATTTATGAGATTTTCTAAGTGCATCCCACGATTTGCATAGTCTACGAGAGTTTTATGATATACTTCTTTTTTTCCTGTAGGATAAAACAAAATAATCACCCACCTAATTATACTAAATTTCTTCATCTTTTTCTATACATATAAATAACATTTGCTTTTTTTTACACTTTTTTATATAATCATGTGTACGAGGTGTAATTATATGAAAATCGAATCGGTCGAATTAACGAATATCGCAGTGAGACCAAACCAATATCCAGAAGGTGAGTATCCAGAGTTTCTCTTAGTTGGCAGAAGTAATGTTGGAAAGAGCAGTTTTATAAATACCATTGTGAATAGAAAAAACTATGCTCATACGAGTGCTAGCCCTGGAAAAACTCAAACATTAAACTTTTATTATATTAATAATCAATTTTACTTAGTCGATGTTCCAGGATATGGATATGCAAAAGTGGATAAACCTACCCAAAAGAAATTTGGCATAATGATAGAGGATTATCTTAAGACTAGGTACACTCTAAAATGCGTGTTTATGCTCATCGATTTCAGGATTAAACCGACAGAGGATGACATCCTGATGTATAACTATTTAAAGTACTATAAAATACCTGTTACACTTGTTGCAACTAAATATGATAAAGTGAACATGAAACAAAGAGAAAAACAAAAACGCGTTATCTCTGAGACAATACGTTTAGAAGATGGCGATAATCTTGTATATTTCTCAAGTGTAAACAAAACCGGTAAACAGGAAGTATATTCGATATTAGAAAGTTATCTGACTGAATAATGAACATAATATTTTTAGATGTAGATGGGGTAATTACGACATTGAGGTCCATACATGAAGCTAAGACTTTTTATCTATCTAAAGGGATATTAGTATCTGATTTAGACCCTAAGAAAATCGCTATTTTAAAAGAAATGGTGACAAAGTCTGATATTAAAATCGTTTTAACAGGTGCTTATAGAGAGTCTCTAGTTAAAAATGATAAGGGTATTTGGGTAGCTAAAAGTGAAATGGCTAAGCTTTTTCTAAGACTATTCGAAAGACATAACTTAGAGTTGTACGATAAAGTGAAATCCGGCATGAATAGAGTGGAGAATATAACTATGTATCTAAATGAGAATCCTGATATCGAAAGATTTCTCATAATAGATGATGAAAATCAGGGTTTAGATACCTTTGGAGAAGCCTTTTTAAAAGTCAACAGTTTTTATAGTGGAAACAAAAGACTTCATGATGATGAAGTTGGTCTTCAAGAAGAACATATCGATTATGTAAAGAACTATTTTAAGGTAAAAAACAAAAGAAAATGATAATTTAAAAAACATCTAAATCATATAATCTAGTGAGTGATTTATATGAAAAAGAAGATGTTTTTTTGTTTTGCAATATTGACTCTTTTATTTAAAACCGATGTATATGCCGCGAGATGTGAGATAGTAATGGATGCTGATAGTGGCCGAGTTTTGCACGAAGTGAATATCGAAGAAAAGAGGCTAATCGCATCGACTACTAAGATTATGACTGCCCTTGTCGTACTCAATAATTCAAACATGGATGCAGTGGTGACAGTTGGTGATGAAGTGTTAAAGGCATATGGAAGTGCTATTTATATTAAACCAGAAGAAAAACTAACCGTGAGGGATTTACTCTATGGACTCATGATGAGAAGCGGAAACGATGCTGCACTTGTTCTTGCAAAATTTGTCGGTGGTTCAACCGAGGGATTTGCAACTTTGATGAACGAGACTGCATTGCAAATCGGAATGAAAAACACTATATTTAAAAATCCTCACGGACTCGATGAAGAAACCCAAAACTATAGCACGGTTTATGACATGGCACTTTTAATGAGAGAAGCCATGAAAAACGAAGAATTTAAAAAAGTAACTGGAGAACAAAAATATACACTTAAGACGAATTTTAATACATATGAGTGGTATAACAAAAATAGACTTTTAACCGAATATAAATATGCTACAGGAGGAAAAATCGGTTATACGACAAAAAGCGGACACACGTTTGTATCAAGTGCAACTAAAGATAAAAAAAATTTAATCATCGCAACTTTTGTAGATGCTGATAGGTTCAATACGCATAAAGTATTATATGAAAAGTACTTTGAAAGGTACAAAAGATACAAACTTATCGATAAAAATGATTTGAGAATCGATTATAAAAAAGGGTATAAAATATTCACTACAGAATCATTTTATATGCTATTAAATGATGATGAAAAAGACAGAGTAAAAAGGGAAGTCGTGCTCTATAGTGATGTGGAGGCTAGTGAAAACGCCACTAAAATAGGTACTCTATCGATAGAGTTAGATGGTAAGACATATAAAAAACTGGGTATATTTGCAAGCAAACATGCGAAGAACACAAATAGCATTTGGGATAAGATAAGGAAAATGTTTTTATGGTGAGTTTAATCTGGGGTTTACTGATAATAATAGGTATTTTTTTCAGTTTTATATGTGGTAATTTAGGTTTAGTTAATGATGAGGTCCTGTTAAGTAGTGCTCAAGCATTAGAGATGTTTTTCAGCATGTTTCCTGTAATCACTCTTTGGATGGGCCTTATGAAGATTGCAGAAAATTCTGGTCTTTTGAGCATACTTGCCCATAAATTTTCATTCATTTTAAGTAAACTATTTCCATCTATTCCAAAGGGTCATGAATCACTTGGTTTGATTGCATCAAATATTATCATAAATATGGTAGGCCTCGGTAATGCCGCGACTCCATTTGGGCTTAAAGCAATGGAAAAACTCCAAGAATTAAATAAAGACAAAAACACCGCAAGTGACGCAATGATTACATTTTTAGTGTTAAATACATCTGGTGTCACTCTTATTCCGACCTCGATAATAAGTTTAAGAGCAATGTATAACAGTTCAAATCCAAGTGAAATTATACTCGCTGCACTTCTTGCAACACTCTGTTCTACAATCGCAGGCTTAACTTGTGATTACATGATAAGGAGAAGAAATAGATGAATACATTATCAATGATTTTAATACCCATTATGATTTTAGGGATTTTATTTTACGGTTACTATAAAAAAGTGGACTTGTATTCTTCATTTATAGATGGTGCAAAGGAAGGTATTAAGTGTGCTTTTAATATTTTTCCATATATGATAAGTATGGTATTCGCAGTAAATATTTTTCTTCATAGTGGAATTTTAGACTTTATTTTTAATGATATTTTAAACTTTGACAGTTCATTTATTCCTCCGAGTATTTTTCCAATGGCACTTTTAAGGCCGATAAGTGGAAATGCTTCAATGGTTATCATGAGTGATATATTTTCTAATTTGGGTCCGGATTCTTTTGCAGGTAGATACGCATCAGTACTTCAAGGAAGCACGGATACAACTCTTTATGTGATAACACTATACTTTGGAAGCGTAGGAATTACTAAAATCAGATATGCCTTAAAAGCAGGATTATTTGCCGATTTAGTGGGCATCATAGCGAGTTTTGTCATAGTTTTATTAATTTTTGGTATTTAGTATTAAAATTTAATTATTGCAATCAAAAAAGTTCAAAGGTTCAAGAGAAATTCTCAAATCGCATTGCCTTTTGATTTTTTTGCACCCCAAAATGGTTCAAAACCTCCGATTTTGCTTTTTGCATTATTTTTCTTAGTTTAGTATAGTTGAGTGCAGGAAGGAGGAATTGCAATAAATCATCTAATTTTAATCGGAAGGCTCACAAAAGATCCGTGTTTACAAAAACTAGTGGGGAAAAATAATTCAAAGATAACTCTCGCAGTAAAAAGGCAATTTAAAAATAGTGCTGGCATATATGATACTGATTTTATTACTTGCACAGTTTGGAATGTTGTCGCTGAAAAGGTATGTACTTATTGTAAAAAAGGTGATTTAGTCTCAATAAAGGGACGTATCCAAAACAATAATTATACGGATAAAGATGACAACAAGGTTTATGCTTATGAAATAATCGCAGACCAAATATCATTTATGCAGTCTATAAATAAAGAAAAAAATGAAGAACTAGTTTGTACAAAAGAAGACGAATGACTTTAATAAAAATCAGAAATCTTTCATATTCTTATATAGGTGATAAAGTGAAAAGAATATTTGAATGGATAGGTGGTTTTGCCCTTATAGCGTTTAGTTTTTATTTTACGGATAGAGTTAGTCTTTTAGTTGCAAGTAAAAGTGATTTAATGGAAGAAATCAAACTCGTCAGTAAGGAATATTCCATAGACCCCATTGAGGCAGTAATCAATACTGATGAAAATACGATTATACCCGGTAAGTTTGGTAAGAAAGTAAATGATGAAGAGAGTTACTTAAATATGCACGATTTCGGTTCTTTTAATGAAAATTACCTCGTATATGATTTTGTTAAACCTAAAAACACCCTTGAAGATAACAAAGATAAATATATTACCAGTGGAAATAAGAGTGTTAGACAGATGAGTCTAATACTTGAGAAAAATGAAGAACTGACCGCGTATTTAGAGAAATCTAACATTAAATACGATTTGATAGCAACCACTATAAGTGACTTAAATAATAGGGGTGAAGTGATAAACGGTGCTAATAAGACCGAGTTTAAAAGTTTACATAACAGCATTAATGATAACAGAAAGATATGTTTGAAGGGATATAGTTATGAAGAATACTGCAAAAAGTATGGCTATTATATTTTAATGCCTAAATTGTTTTTACAAAATACTACCTTTCCTGAAATCAAAAATAAAATAGAACCCGGAAGCATAATTCATGTATCTGAAACTACTGATTTGGAAACTTTGAAACTGATAATTAATGAAATAAAATATAAGGATTTAAGTATTGTTTACATTTCCGAACTGTTAGGGGAAAAAGGAGAATAAATCATCCTTTTTTTATCTTATCATAGGTTTTTAAAGTAGTAACTATCATGAGGAATTTATAGACAACAGATCATATTTTTGCTATAATACCTTTATCAAATGACTATTAATTAAAGAAAGGAAATTTATTATGAGTAAAATTAAAATTATGGCATTAGGTGGTCTTAATGAAAATGGCAAAAACACCTATGTTATTGAAGTAGACAACGCTCTTTTTATTTTTGATGCAGGTATAAAGTTTGTAAGTGAGCAAATGTATGGTATAGATTATATTATTCCAGATTATGATTATTTGATAAAAAATAAAAAACGCATAAGAGGATTATTTTTAACGCACGCACACCCTGAAAACGTCGGAGGGGTATTCGATTTAGTTAAGGTATTACCCAATATTAAGATTTTTGCTACTAAGTTTACTATAGAGTATTTAAAACTTGGTGGACTGGATGTATCAAATGTAGTAGAAATCACTGCTCACCACAAGATAAACTTTGGGCCTGTTAGTATTTTCCCAATAAATGTAAATCATTCAGTCCCGGATTCAGTGATGTACGTTGTGAACACTAAAGATGGGGCGATCGTATATACAGGGGACTTTTTAATAGACCCGAGTATGAATGGTGCTTATAGCATGGATTTAGGTAAAATCGCTTATGTCGGAAAACTCGGCGTATTATGCCTTTTAAGTGAATCATCATATTCAGAGAGAATTGGTCATACATCACCAGACCACAAATTTACAAAATATTATTCGGAGATAATCGCCAAAAGAGAGGGAAGACTTATCATAAGTTTATTCGATGACCATCTCTATACAGTGCAAGAGATTTTTGATGCTGCCGTTAACTCACATGGAAAAGTCGTGATAATGGGACACAAATTACAAAGTTTAATATATATGGCAATAAATAATGGCTATCTTCATACTAGACCTAACATCATAGGCGGATTAGATGATATAAATGATAAAAATGCAATCATTTTAATTAGTGATGATAAGAAAAATCAATATTACAATATTCAAAAGATAATAAGTGGATATGATAAATTCATAACGCTTAAAGAAAAAGACACTATTCTTTTTGCGGAACCTATCTATGATTATACTGAAAAAACTCTTGTAGAATTACAAAATGAACTTGCTCTCATGGATATCGAATCCTATACTTTACCTAAAGATAAAGCGATTTTACACCATGCATCAAGTGAAGATTTGATGATGATGATAGACCTACTAAAACCGAAATATTGTATGCCTGTTCAAGGTGAATATCGTTATATGGTGGGAAATGCAAATATCGCATCGAGTTTAGGAATTCCAAATGAAAATATAATTTTGAAACAAAATGGAGAATTTGTTACATTTGAAAATGGAGTTTTAAAGGAAAAGTACGAATCTATTAAAGTAAATGAGACATTTATAGATGGTTCGATGGGTGAAGACGTGGGAGAACTCGTTATTAAAGATAGAGAGGTTTTAGGTGAAAACGGCATAGTGCTAATAAGTGCTAGTCTTTCAAAGAAAACAAAAGAGATATTAGTAGGTCCAGAAGTTACGACAAGGGGATTCATCTATGTAAAAGATTCAAGTTTCATCATCACAGAGATTAAAAAGATAAGTACTAACATAATAGAGAGAAACATCACCCAAGATTTTGTCGATTATAATAAAATCAAGCAAGAAATTAGGGAAGAACTCAGTAAATATTTTTATAGTGAAACGGAATCTAAACCTATGATCATCGCAGTCATTCAGGAAATTTAAGGAGGAGAGAGTTATGGATAAAATTAAAATGGAAGATATCGTTAATTATTCAAAACAATATGGTTATATATTTCAAGGAAGTGAGATTTATGGTGGTCTTGCCAATACTTGGGATTACGGTCCTTTAGGTAGAGAGTTAAAGGAAAACCTAAAACGCGCTTGGCACCAAAAATTCATTCAAGAAAACATCTATAATGTCGGGTTGGATTCTGCAATTTTGATGAATCCCGAAGTATGGGTTGCAAGTGGACATGTTGCAAATTTTGCTGACCCTTTAATCGATTGTAAAAAATGTAAAGCAAGGCACAGGGCTGACAAACTAGTCGAGGCTTTCACAGATGGAGAAGAAACCGGTGATGGTTGGAGCAACGAAAAATTGGAGGAATTCCTAAAAGAAAACGCTATTGCATGCCCAACTTGCGGTAGTAAAGAATTCACTCCGATAAGAAAATTCAATCTCCTCTTCGAAACAAAACTTGGTGTTACAGAAGAAACAAAAAATGCCGTATATTTAAGAGGGGAAACTGCTCAAGGGATATTTGTAAACTTTAACAATGTCCAAAGAGCTTTAAGACTTAAGGTTCCATTTGGTATTGGACAAATAGGTAAATCATTTAGAAATGAAATTACACCAGGTAACTTCATATTCCGTGTAAGAGAATTCGAACAAATGGAATTAGAATTTTTTTGCAAACCCGATACTGACCTCGAATGGTTTGGATTTTATAAAAACACATGTCTAGATTTTTTAAAGACTATCGGTATAAAAAAAGAAAATCTAAGATACAGAGACCATAAAAAAGAAGAACTTTCTTTTTATAGTAAGGCTACAACAGATATCGAATACAAATATCCAATGGGATGGGGTGAACTTTGGGGTATTGCAGACCGTACTGATTACGATTTAAGCACTCACATGGAACACTCAGGTGTTGATATGAGATATTTAGACCCAGAAACTAATGAAAAATATATACCTTATGTAATCGAACCTTCTGTCGGTTTGGATAGACTTATACTTGCCGTGATGTGTGATGCTTATGAGAAAGAGATTCTTGAAAACGGTGAAGAACGCGAGATAATGCACTTGCATCCAGCACTTGCTCCATACAAACTTGCAATTTTACCTTTAATAAAAAAAGTACATGCTGATAAAGCAAAAGAGATTTATGGTAGATTATGTAGTGAATTTCCGATATCATATGATGAAACAGGAAGTATCGGTAAGAGATATAGACGTAGTGATGCCATTGGAACTCCATTTGCTATAACTATAGATGATGAAACTTTAAATGAAGGTACAGTGACTTTAAGAGATAGAGATACTATGGAACAAGTAAAAATGTCAATAGATGAAGTAATAAGTTATGTAAATGACAAAATCAAACTAAAATAGAAAAGCGAAAACGACTTTTCTTTTTAACTCTTTAAAGTGTATATATTTGTAAAGAAAGAGACTTTTAAATGCCATTTTTTGCCGGAAATATGCCAAAAAAACGGCATTGCAAACAAAAATGCCGTTGACACATTAGAGCAACTGGTGATATAATAATTTATATAGAATATATGATAGTAGACTAAAATTTGACAAATTAGCGAAAAAGTGCTAGAATACCTACCAAACAAAGGAAATAAGGGGGAATTTTTATGAAAGGATATATTCTCGACTATATTAATGAAAATGAATTCCATAAATTGGAAAGAGCATTAAAAAAGTATAATATGCTTGCATATAAGAAACTAAATTTTGAATATTATCCTAAGTTTAGAAGTGGTAATCTCTTAGGTGAAATAGTTGAAACAAATGAACAAGAAAAAACTATTAAATATGAATTGAAATTACCTAGTGACCACATGTTTAGTCAAGTTCATGGTGATGTAAAACTTCACTATATCGTTTACACTGAACAAAATACGATTATGCTCGATACTATTACGCCATCAGATATATTATTAGAAGGGCATATGGCAGAGCTCACTACATATAAAGGTGTAATGATAAGTAAACAAAACGAAGCAAAAGATATGTTTAAGATAGATTTACTTAATATGCTAAATAAATAATTGAATGCAGCACTAATGCTGTATTTTTTATTTGCTGGTTGTAATCTGAAAAACAAAAAAGAGTGACTAGCACTCTTCATAGACACGGCGAACCGCGTATTAATTCAAATATGGTGCAGGTAACAGGACTTGAACCTGCACGGTGTAACCACTAGATCCTAAGTCTAGCGCGTCTGCCAATTCCGCCATACCTGCATTAAAAATGGTGGATCTTGTAGGACTCGAACCTACGACCGCCCGGTTATGAGCCGGATGCTCTAACCAACTGAGCTAAAGATCCATCAGCCATTTAATAATAACACAAATTTTACAGTCATGCAACATGTTTTTTACTATTTTGTGCAAAATAATGTTATAATTAGAGCGTAGTAGAGGGATTTATATGGAAGTAAACTTTTTAAAAATAATGACAAAGTACACTATTATATTGATATTATGCATGTTCCTAAAAGCAATTTCAGTTGTCGAACTATCAAATACCAACTTTAAACTAGAATTCGAGGAGGTAGATGTCGTAAATAACGATATCACTTACAAAAAACCTGAATTTTCAAGTGTAACACTGAATAACTATATAGATAAATACATGAATGAGAACGCTTGTACTTATCTCGATTATGATGTTTATGATGTAGGAAATTACACTGTGAATATTTTCTTAAATTGTGGGAATCCTCAAAATATAGTTTATAACTACTATAAGGGGATAGAGGTACCTTTCAGTGAACTAGTTAAAGATGCGGAAACATTTAAAAATAATATCACGTACTTACTAAATCTTAAATATCCTAAATTTCTTGTAGATGAGATCGAAATTTTTGAAGGAAAATATGATATTAAAGAAAATGAATTAACAGGTTATTTTAAAACAGACACTTTTGGTGATGTCAATATCAAAATAAATAATAATGAAATAAGAGATTTAATGAAATACGAGATGGAGTATGATGAGGTTTATGAAAATGAAGTTTACACCCTAAATCCAAATAAAAAAACTATTGCCTTTACATTCGATGATGGACCTAGTAATTATGATTTAGAAATCATGGATTATTTAAAAGCAAATCATTCCTCTGCAACGTTCTTTATCGTGGGAAATCGTGTGAATAACTTTAAAAGTGTTATAACTAAAATGGATGAATTAAATATGGAAGTTGGCAATCACACTTATAGTCACAAAGTGATGACAAAATTGAGTGATTCATCAATAATAAACGAAATAACGAGGGCAAATACTGCATACAAAAACATCACAGGTAAAGATTTGAAAATTTTTAGGGCTCCATATGGGTCTATAAGCAGTCGCGTTTTACTTCAAACAGGTTTACCATCTTTCCTTTGGAGCATTGACACTCTAGACTGGCAACATAGAAACAGTCAAAAGATTTATAATTCAATAATAAATGACAAACTCAAAGATGGCGATATCATCTTGATGCACAGTTTATATGCTTCAACAGTCGAAGGAGTAAAATTAGTATTACCAGAATTATACAGAAGAGGATATCAAGTCGTGTCGGTCGGCGAATTATTCGCACTAAAAAATAAAACTATGGAAATAGGTAAAACGTATACTACTGTGAGATAACAGACCTTAGAAACGGGCAAAAAGTAGGCAAAATCGATTGACAGTGTCTACTTTTTTTGTTAAAATACTCTTGTTTGTAATTATTTATAAACCGCACTGAAGAGGTAAAAGAGAAAATTCCACCTCAAAGGCGAGTCCTAAAAATGATGATGGGAGGGAAAATAATGAAAGCTATATTCGTAACAGGAGGAAAACAATATTACGTTTCTGAAGGTGATGTACTATACGTCGAAAAATTAGACGTTGAGGCAGGTAAAGAAGTTGAATTCGATACTGTTTTAATGGTCGATGGTAAAGTAGGTACTCCATATGTTAAAGGTGCAAAAGTAGTTTGTAACGTTGACAAACATGGTAAACAAAAGAAAATCGTTGTTTTCAAATATAATCCTAAAAAGAAATATCGTAAAACTCAAGGTCATAGACAACCTTATACTAAATTAACAGTTTCTAAAATTGTAAAGTAGGCTTATTATGATTAGAGTCAAAGTTAAACCTAAAAACATAGTTATTTCAGGTCATGCAGAGTATGAGGAATATGGAAAGGACATAGTTTGTTCTTCTGTCAGTTCCATTGTCACTACGACAGTCAATGCAATCTTACTCTTCAATAAAAATACTATTAAATATGCTGTTAAAGAGGGTTTAGTTAAAATCGATATAATTAAAAATGATGAAACTACAAAAAAATTGTTAGATAATATGATAAACTTACTCATAGAACTAACTAGGGATTATCCAAAAAATATTAAAGTAGAAAGAGAGTGAAAACAATGAACTTTATGAAGTTAAATATCCAATTATTCGCACACGTTAAGGCTCAAGGTTCTACACAAAACGGTAGAGATTCTGCTGGACGTAGACTTGGTGCTAAAGCAGCCGACGGACAATTCATAAATGCAGGAAGTATTATTTATCGTCAAAGAGGTACTAAAATTTATCCAGGAACAAATGTCGGAATGGGTAAAGACCATACACTTTTTGCTAAAGTCAGTGGAGTAGTTAAATACGAAAGACTTGGACGCGATAAGAAAAAAGTCAGTGTTTACGAAAAGTAAGCACTTTTTCTATGTAAAATGCACTTGCAAATCGAAGACAAATATTGTATACTACTAATAGATTTTGACGTTGTTTGTATGAACTCCATCTTACATACAAGGTTTTAATCGATATCATATAAAGGAGGATTATTATGGCAATTTCTAAAGAAAGAAAAGCAGCTCGTATTAAAGAATTCGGTAATAACGAAAAAGATTCTGGTAATACTAAAGTACAAATCGCTATTTTAACAGATGAAATTAACGATCTTACTGAACATTTAAAAGAGCATAAACACGATTTCCATTCTAAAAGAGGACTACTTATGAAAGTTGGTAAAAGACGTAGTTTACTTGACTACTTAAAAGAAAACGACGTAGTAGCATATCGTGAACTCATTCAAAAATTAAACATAAGAAAATAGGGCACTTGTTTTTAGTGTCTTTTTATTAAAGAAAAAGAGGTTAGAAGTATGAAAAATGAATTTAAATTTAATTTCCGTGGAAGAGATATAGTGATTGAAACTGGTGAATATGCAAAACAAGCAAATGGAGCAGTTTTAGTTAGGTATGGCGATACTGTAGTACTCAGTTGTGCGGTGATGTCAAATAATGTCAGTTCTGCTGATTTCTTTCCACTCACAGTACTTTATCAAGAAAAACTGTATTCGGTAGGAAAGATACCGGGTGGATTCATTAAAAGGGAAGCACGTCCTTCAGATGAAGCAACTTTAACAGCAAGGCTCATCGATAGACCAATTCGTCCGATGTTCGCCGATGGTTTTAGAAATGAAGTACAAGTCATAAATACAGTTTTATCAGTAGACCCCGATAATTCACCTGAGATGGCTGCGATGCTTGGTTCAAGTCTTGCGCTTTCGATAAGTAATATTCCATTTGATGGACCGATCGCCGGTGTAAGGGTAGGTAAAATAGGAAAAGAATATATAATCAATCCAAATGTAGAAGAGACTGAAAAAAGTGAATTACTACTCACTCTTGCAGGAACTAAAACAGACATATGTATGATTGAGGCCGGTGCAAAGGAAGTATCTGAAGATGTCATGCTTAAAGCCATAGAGTTTGGTCAAAAGGCAATTGCTGAATTATGTGAATTTGAAGAAAAGATAACTAAAAAAGTTGGAGTAGATAAAGTCACAGTAGATCTCGCTGAAATAGATGATGATTTAACTAAAATCGTCAAAGATTATGCAACTGAAATGATGACAAATGCTTTGAAATCTAATAAGGGAAAACTAGAAAAATATGCTGATATTGAAAATGTAAAAGTACAAACTATTGGTCACTTCACAGAAGTTTATGCTACTAGTGAAAAATTATCAGAAATACTCAAAAACATCAAAGTAATCACTGATGAATTAGAAGCAGAGATAGTTCGTGATATGATAGTACTAGACCACATTAGACCAGATGGAAGAGAACTTGATGAGATAAGAGATTTAAGCGCGAGTATCGATATTTTGCCGAGAACCCACGGAAGTGCAGTTTTCACAAGAGGTCAAACACAAGCACTCAGTACGACAACTTTAGGTGCATTAGGTGAACATCAGATATTAGATGGTCTCGGTCTAGAGGATACGAAGAGATTTATGTTACACTACAATTTCCCTAACTTCAGTGTCGGCGAAACGGGAAGATATGGTGCTCCTGGTAGACGTGAAATAGGTCATGGTGCTCTAGGAGAAAGAGCATTACTACAAGTCATGCCTAGTGAAGAAGAATTCCCATATACAATAAGAGTCGTAAGTGAAATTTTAGAATCAAACGGTTCTTCAAGTCAAGCATCTATTTGTGCAGGTTGCTTAAGTCTCATGGCTGCTGGCGTTCCTATAAAATCTCCAGTTGCTGGTATTGCAATGGGATTAATAACAAAGGGTAAAAAACACGTAGTTCTTACTGATATTGCAGGTCTAGAAGACCACATGGGAGATATGGATTTCAAAGTCGCTGGTACTAAAAACGGTATTACAGCCCTACAAATGGACATAAAAATAAAGGGTATTACAAAAACTATTTTAAAGGAAGCTTTATCCCAAGCACATAAAGCAAGACTTCAAATATTAGATGTCATGACTAATGTCATATCTGAACCTAGAAAAGAACTTAGTCCATATGCACCAAAAATCGCTTGTATCGATATTAAACCTGAAAAGATTAAAGATGTAATCGGCCGTGGTGGTGAGATGATTACAAAAATCATATTAGAAGCATCAAATGTCAAATCCGTAAGCGATAAAGATGCGGTAAAAGTCGATATCGATGATGATGGACATGTAGTCGTATATCATACTAATCAAGAGATAATCGACAAAACAATCAAGATGATAGAAGATGTCGTAAAAGAAGTTGAAATCGGTAAAATCTATAATGGTAAAGTCACTAAAGTAGAAGATTTCGGGTGTTTTGTAGAACTTTGGCCTGGATGTGAAGGACTAGTTCACGTATCACAACTCGCCCATGAAAGAGTAGAAAAACCATCTGATATCATAAAAATTGGTGATGAATTAATCGTTAAAGCGACTGGTTTTGACAATAAAGGAAGATTGAATCTTTCAAGAAAAGAAGCATTACCAAAACCACCAAAAAAAGAAAAAGCAGAAAATAAAAATTAATCGAAACGTACCAAATGTGTACGTTTTTAAATGAAATAAAATCTAGTAATTCTAGTTCAAATATATTATAATGTAAAAAGGTGAAAAGATATGAGTAGTAGAAATTGGTATAAACTAGATAACACTGCAAAACTCATGCCATCGATGACAAATAGTCTCAATACTAATGTCTTTAGGCTCGTATGTACTTTAAAAAATGATGTCGATAGAGATATATTAGAAGAAGCTTTGAACGAGGCATTAATGGAATTTCCACTTTTTAATTATACGATGAAAAACGGATTATTTTGGCATTATCTAGAGAAAACCGATATAAAACCGAAACTAGAAGAGGATAAGAATGCTCCATGTTCTAAAATAGATAATGGTTTGCTATTTAGACTGACATATTATAAAAAACGTATCAATCTAGAAGTATACCATGTTTTATCTGATGGTAATGGAGCAATGGAATTTTTAAAATATATCGTATGCACATATATTCAAAAGATAAGTGATATAAAAAA
>JAZQJK010000148.1:0-2921 GCA_045541615.1 Bacilli bacterium | reverse complement strand
GTTTAAAACTCAAGGATTTTGATGATTTGAAACTATCCGTTGGTTCTTTAAGATATACGGCAAACTATGTGATAAGTCAACTCGAGGAAGATAAAACAAATGTATCGGATTTGATACTTGAGAAGATAACTTCAAATACAGCGGGCAAAAAAACTGACTATAAAAAAGATATCATTGTTGCTGGATGCGATAATGTTTTGGTTACGATTGCCAACTGTTGTACACCGATTTTTGGAGATGAGATTGCTGGGTTTATCACTAAAGGAAATGGAATAACTGTTCATAAAAAGGATTGCAACAACATAAAAGGCGAAGAAGCAAGACTTATAGATGTCGCTTGGAATGAAGAATCTACTTCTAACTATGTTGCTAGACTTAAAATTAAGACTAATAATATTAATAATAATCTTTTGGATATAGTCACAAAAAGTAGTCAGAGAAATCTCTCTATTGAAAGCGTAAATACGATTGAAAGGGGAGATGAAGTCGATTATGAACTTCTCATTAAAGTGCCTAATACCGAATATTTAAAACAGTACATGCTCGATTTAGAGAGTTTAGAGTTCGTTAAATCAGTTGAAAGGGAGATAAAATAATGAGAGTTGTTGTCAGTAGAGTTAAGTCGGCAAGTGTCACAGTCGATGGCAAAGTAGTTGGTAGATGCGGATACGGATTACTCATTTTATCATGTTTTACTGAGGGTGATGACGCTGAAAAAATCGACTACTTAGTTAAAAAATGCACTAATCTACGCATATTTAATGATGAAAACGGCGTGATGAATAAAAGTATTCTAGATATTGGCGGGAGTATTTTATCGATAAGTCAGTTTACACTATATGCCGATACTTCTAAAGGGAATAGACCTAGTTACATTAAATCACTTGGTGGAGATAGAGCATCCATTCTTTACGATGAATTTTCAAATCGACTAGGAGAAATTGTACATACTGAGAAAGGTGTATTCGGTGCTGATATGAAAATAACGGCTGAGCACGATGGTCCTGTTACTATTATTATTGACTCAAAATAATAATAGTTTTTTCTCAAAATGTAAAGTAATAATTCCCTAAAATGTAAAATAGTTTTTTCTCAAAATGTAAAATAAAAGTTGCTTTTTTTGTAAAATAATAGTATAATCTTCTTTAAAGAGGAGGATTAACATGAATTATAAACCTAGAATTGTAGATTCCGAAATCAGTGAACTAATGGAAATAATGGGTGCAATACTTATTGAGGGACCAAAATGGTGTGGAAAATCTACCACAGGTTCTTATCACGCGAAAAGTATTATTGAATTTCAAAATCCCGACAGGAAACAAGAATATGACGATATAAAAAATACAAAACCTTCATTATTTTTAGAAGGTGAAAAACCAAGGATGTTTGATGAATGGCAAATGTATCCAATAGTATGGGATTCTATTAGAACAGATGTCGACCATACAGGTTTAAAGGGACAATATATCCTTACCGGTTCTGCAAAACCAAGTGAAGGCGAAACTATGCATACAGGAACAGGCAGAATATCTAGAATTCTAATGAGACCTATGAGTTTGTTTGAGTCAGGGGAATCTACAGGTACCGTATCATTTAAAGATATTTTAGAGAACAAAGATATTTCAGGAGTCTCAAAATTATCATTAGAGGATATTGCAAGTGTTATTGTAAGAGGGGGATGGCCAGCCTCAATCGATGTCAAAAGTGATGCTAAATATAGATTTTCAAAAGAATATGTTAAATCCTTAATTCATGAAGAAGTAAAAAAAATAGACAAGATAGAAAGAAATCCTGAAAAGATGCAGAATGTCTTAAGAAGTCTAGCGAGAAATATTTCTACACAAGTTTCTCAATCTACTTTAGAGGGCGATGTAAAAAATATATTTGATGATGATATTTCTAGGCCTACACTTAATGACTATTTAAATACGTTAGAAAAATTATTTGTAATCGAAAACATTAATGCAACTAATTTGAATTTTAGAAGCAAGTATGCACTTAGAACTAAACCTAAAATGTATTTTGTAGACCCATCTATTGCTACTGCAATTCTCGACATGAAACCGAGTGATTTGATTAAAGATCTTAACACATTTGGATTTTTATTTGAGGCACTATGCATAAGAGATTTAAAAATATATACTCAAAGCTATGGTGGAAATATAACTTTTTATCACGATGAAAAAGATTTTGAAATAGATGCAATACTCAGAACTGATAGTGGAAAATGGGGTGCAATTGAAATAAAACTTGGAGCTGGTTATATCGATGAAGCAGCAAAAAATCTTTTAAAATTTAAAGAAAAAGTAGACACTAGTAAGTGTGGAGAGCCTTCTTTTTTAGCTGTTTTAACAGGCACAAATTATTCATATAGGCGCGATGATGGAGTTTATGTAGTATCGATCGGTACCTTAAAACCTTAAACGTGACATTAGATATTCACAATATTTTAAAAAAGTGTGAATTTAACCTTGTCTTTTCACTAGAAGCCATGATATAATACATTTGCTTTTTACAAAGCTTGGTGTAATCCGCTGGAAAAGATTTTTAAGATTGCATGACAATATATATCGAAAGGAGACTAGTAGTATGAACTTAGTAGACAGAGTTAACCAAAAACACGTCAATCCTAACATTCCAGAATTTAGAACTGGTGATACAGTACGTGTAAACGTTTGGGTTAAAGAAGGAAAAAAAGAAAGAATTCAGGCTTTTGAAGGTTTAGTAGTTGCTAAACAAGGCGGAAGTGTAAGTGCAACTTTTACAGTTAGAAAAAAAAGTGGTTCTGTAGGAGTTTCAAGAACATTCCCTGTAAATAGTCCTGTAATCGATTCTATCGTTGTCATTAAGAAAGGTATGGTTCGTAGAAAGAAACTTACATTCTTAAAAGGCATGAAGAAAGAATACAAAGTAAAAGAAAG
>JAZQJK010000147.1:0-2279 GCA_045541615.1 Bacilli bacterium | reverse complement strand
CATTTGTGACAAAACTAAAAAAATGCTACAAACACTTATAAATAAAGGGATTGGAGGCAATTTTGATAAATTTATCCCGACATTTGTAATAAAACACTAAAAATGCCCCAAATGGCAGTAAATAAAGGGGTTGGAGACGATTTCAACAAATTTATCCCGACATTTATCCCGACACTTTATGAAAATGTTAAAAAAAATTGATAAAAAGTCTAAGATTTTGGTTATTTTAAGTAATTTTTCGAAATTTATCCCGACATTTGTGACAAAACTTAAAAAATGCTATAAATAAAGGGATTGAAGGCAATTTTTCGAAATTTATCCCGACATTTGTAATAAAACACTAAAAATGCCCCAAATGCCCGTAAATAAAGGGGTTAAAGACGATTTCAACAAATTTATCCCGACATTTTGCCAACTTTTACGACATTATTACGACATTATTACGACATTTAAAACTTTGCAACTTAAAGTACGCGTAAAGAACCTAAGGGGTGCTTGATTTTATAAATCTATTGTGATACGCTAAAAGCCATAAGGGATGTGTAAAAATGGAAAGATTAAAATCTATTGAAAGAAGCATTATAAAAACTTATAGAAAAGAGATATGGGCTAGGTTTGTTAAGGCTTGTAAAGATTATGAACTAGTAAGTGAAGGCGATAAAATCATGGTTTGTATATCGGGTGGTAAGGATTCATTTTTAATGGCCAAATGCCTTGAAGAACTTCAAAAACATGGTGATGCGAAGTTTGAACTCGAGTACATAGTCATGGACCCTGGGTATGATGAAGAGGCTATAATCAAAATAGAAGAATGTGCTAAAACACTTGGAGTCGATATAAAGGTGTTTAAAACCGATATATTTGAAGTCATAAGAAAGATTGCTAAAGAAAGTCCTTGTTACATGTGTGCTCGCATGAGAAGAGGTTATCTGTATGATAAAGCTAAAGAACTTGGGTGTAATAAAATCGCACTTGGACACCATTTCGATGATGTAATTGAGACTACGCTTCTATCTATGCTCTACGGGGCAGAGATTAAAACTATGGTTCCTAAAGTACACAGTTCAAACTTTAAAGGACTTGAACTCATACGTCCACTTTATCTGATAAGAGAAAAAGATATAATAAATTGGAAAAAATATAACGATTTAAATTTCATAAACTGTGCATGTGATTTTACTAAAAGCAAAGAATACGAAAACGGAAAGAGAGTCGAAGTTAAAAAACTAATCGAAGAATTTAGAAAAAAGGATGCAAATATAGATTACAATATCTTTAAAAGTATGGAGAATGTGAATCTCGAATGCACGCTCGGTTATAAAGATGGTGAAAAAGGGGAAACATTTTTAGAAATGTATAATAGAAAGGATTAACATATGGCTATAATTAAATTAGACAAAGTATCTAAGTTTTATAAAAGTAAAAATACGATTTCAAGTGGTTTTAGCAAGTTAAATCTCGAACTCGATATGGGAGAATTTGTCGTAATCACAGGGGAAAGTGGAAGTGGAAAGTCGACACTTCTAAATGTCATCTCAGGTTTGGATTCTTATGAAGAGGGTGAGATGTATATAAATGGCGAGGAGACTAGCCACTATAGAGAAGTAGATTATGAAAACTATAGAAGAAAATACATAGGTAACATATTTCAAAGTTTTAATCTTGTAAACAGTTATACTGTATATCAAAATATTGAATTAGTACTCCTTTTAAATGGTTATAAAAAAGGCGAAGTTAAAGAAAAGGTTTTAAACATCATCGAAACTGTCGGTCTTACTAAATATAAAAATACTAAAGTTTCTAAACTATCTGGTGGTCAAAAACAGAGGGTTGCAATCGCGCGTGCTCTTCTTAAAGATACACCTATAATAGTCGCGGATGAACCTACTGGTAATTTAGATGTGAAAAGCGCTAAAAAGATAATGAAACTTCTTCATGATATTTCAAAGGATAAACTCGTCATAGTCGTAACACATAACTATGAACAAGTTGAGCAATATGCGACACGAAAGATAACGATGCATGATGGAAAAATTATCGAGGATAAAAACTTAAAAGAACACGACACAAATGAAATAAAGCCTTCAGAATATAAAAATATAACTCTTTTGAATAAATTGCTTCTAGGTTTTAGAAATGCTTTTAACATAAAAGTTAAATTTGCATTGTTATTCCTCGTATATTTCTTTTTAACACTATTTGTATTTTCAGGTTATTCGAGTTTAAGAAAAATTGAATATGACAATTCTTTACTGGGTTATAATTATCACTTTAGTGAC
>JAZQJK010000146.1:0-10804 GCA_045541615.1 Bacilli bacterium | reverse complement strand
AATCAATAATAGATAAATCTTTTAAATAGACAAAATCTAAATCGATATATTTGCCCTTTAAATGACCGCATTGATATATAGCAAAATTATTTTTATAGGCTGTAACATTATAATAATTATTACTTTCTTTTAAATATTTTTCTGCTTCTTCTTCTGTGCATTTCTTAAATTTTATGTTTTTGTTCTTTAAATATGGTACCATTTCAGATATTTTCATCATTGGTCTTAAATTTGTTTTTATTAAGTTTACATCCATCTAATCCGTCGAGTGTACAAATCTCGACTACACCTTCCTTTCTAATTCTAAGTCTCTTTGCCCCTCACAAAATTCTCATTACTGTCAATTTAAGGCAATATTTTGGTTATTTTAATTTTTAATTTTTTTATCTAATATTAGTTTATTTCTTCCATTTGAAATATCCTTCTTTTCTGGAACAATTTTATTATTTCTTCAAATAAACTCTATATACTCTTTTTGTCCTTTTTATCCTTTGGTGTCATAAAACACTTCTTTTTAAGAACACATATCCTACCATACAATGCAGGAATTGCAATTTATTTAAAAAATAGCAAGAAGAGATTAAACTTTAATTGTTATTATCTAAAAATCGAATAAACTGAGTTGATTTGACTCACTCATGCCATCGAACACTCCTAAGAGCCTCATCTTATCGATGGTAGTTGAGTTTACTTTAGCACGCATTTGAACGTCTTCTATACTGAGGAAAGGTCCTTTTTCTCTTTCAGTTACTATTGCATTTGCAACGTTTTCACCGAGACCATCGAGCCCTCTGAATGGGAAGATTAAAGCCTTTTCTTCTTCATCAATGACAAAATATTTCGCATGGGATTTATTTAAGTCTATCATTTTAAATTTATATCCGCGTTTATACATCTCCATCGCAAGTTGTAGCTCGTCGGCTAGTGAAGACTCTTTAACACCTGCATCAAATCCTTTAGATTCGATATCATCAAATTTTTTCTTAATCGCATCATATCCAGCACACATCACTTCGATATCGAAATCATTACAACGAATGCTGAAATATGCAGCATAATAGTATAAAGGTTTATGAACTTTGAACCAAGCAATTCTAAATGCACTTATTACATATGCAGCAGCATGTGCTTTTGGGAACATGTATTTAATCTTAGCACAAGTGTTGATATACCACTCTGGAACATCGGCATTTTTCATATCCTCGACATATCCTGCCCATGTTTCAGGGTCACGACTAGCTTTTCCTTTACGGACAAACTCCATGATTTTAAATGCCTTTTTGGCTTCCATTCCATAGTTTATGAGGTTTATCATGATATCATCACGACACCCTATTACATCTTTGAATTCTACTGTCTTACTCAATATCAGTTCTCTTGCATTACCTGACCATACATCAGTACCATGGGATAAACCTGATATTTTTACGAGTTCTGCAAAAGTCTTTGGTTTTGTCTCAGTTAGCATCTTAATTACGAATTTAGTACCGAATTCTGGTATACCTAAAGTTCCTGTTTCACACTCGATGTCTTCTGGTTTAACACCTAAAATTTGTGGACTTTGATATATAGACATCGTTTCCTTATCATCGAGTGGCACTTTCGTAACATCTATGCCACTTAAATCTTGTAACATTCTCAAGACTGTCGGGTCATCGTGACCGAGTATATCGAGTTTTAAGACATCTTCTTCGATTGCATGATAATCGAAGTGAGTCGTTCTCCAAGCACTGTCTGGGTCATCTGCTGGGTATTGGTAAGGTGTAAAATCGAACACATCCATGTATGTTGGAATTACAACTATACCACCTGGGTGTTGTCCAGTAGTTCTTTTAACCCCCGTACAACCTATTGCTAGACGCTCCATTTCAACGCTTTTCATATCCATTATATTTTTAGCTTCACAATAGCCTTTTACAAAACCATATGCAGTCTTATCTGCTACTGTACCAATAGTTCCTGCTCTATAGACATTATCGACACCGAATAATACTTTTGTATACTCATGAGCATTAGCTTGATAATCACCTGAGAAATTCAAATCGATATCTGGTACTTTATCAGCATCAAAACCTAAGAACGTCGCAAAAGGCATGTCGTGGCCCTGTTTTTCCATTAGAGTACTACACTTAGGACAGTTTTTATCCGGCAAATCATATCCACAAGAATACTCTAAAGATAAGGATTTACCATCGATTTCAAAAAGTGTGTTTTTACAATTTGGACAGACATAATGTGCTGGAAGAGGATTAACTTCCGTGATTCCCATCATCGTTGCTACAAATGAAGAACCGACACTTCCACGAGAACCGACCAAATATCCATCATCATTAGAATGCTTAACTAATTTTTGGGCAATTAAATATATGACATCATAACCACCCTTGATAATACCACGTAACTCATTTTCTATTCTATCCTCTATGAGTTTAGGTAGAGGATTTCCATATATTGAATGTGCTTTGTTGTAGACGAGTTCTTTCACTGTCTCAACGGAATTTTCAATCTTTGGACTAAATGGAACCCCCTTAGTATCTATTATGACTTCCACTATTTCACACATATCCGATATCTTATTCGTATTTTCTACGACTATTTCATATGCCGTTTCTTTATTTAAAAATTTAAAGTTTTCAAGCATCTCATCAGTAGTTCTAAAATGTTGACTAGGAATATTTTGTATATCTCCCTTGGCGAGTGGATGTCTACCACCACCGGGAACTTTCTGATTTACGATAATCTCCCTAGATATCTTATCTTCTCGCTTAAAGTGATGAACATCACCAGTTGCTACTATGATTTTACCTGTACTTTTAGTAGTCTCTATTATCTTCTTTATGTGATTTTGCAGTTCAATATAATTCATAAACTCGCTCATTTGAACTAAATGGTCATAAACTTCAGGTGGTTGCACTTCTACATAGTCATAAAATGCAATTATATTTGCGAGTTCTTCTTCACTTTTACTTTTGGCCTCTATAAAGACTTCACTTTCATAACAGCCACTTCCGATAAGAAGCCCCTCTCTATGTTTTTCGATTTCACTTCTAAGTATTCGAGGTGTTTTCCATAAATACTTTGTGTTCGCAAGACTTATTATTTTAAACAGATTTTTAAGACCTACTTTATTTTGAACTAAGACATTGATATGGTAAGCACGACCAAACTTGTGTATCTCATTTTGGTCCACTAAGCCATTAAAATCTTTTATGTTTTCAATGTTTTGATTATACATTTTTCTAATCATCTTATCGAAGACTTTTGCCGTACCTTCAGCGTCGTAGTCAGCTCTGTGATGAGCATTTTCATCCCATTCGACGTTGTATCTTTTGACTAAAGCACTAAGACCATGTCTTGCAAAACCGGAGTCTAATGTTCTCGATAATTCTAGTGTATCAATAACGCAGTTTTCAAAAGTACCGAGATTGTACTTTTTATAAGCCATTTCCAAAAATGAGGTATCAAATTTGGCATTATGTGCGACCATTGGATAATCTTTAAAAAATTCGATAAATCTTTTAATCGCATTTTCTTCAGTATCTTTATCCTTAAGCATTTCATCAGTTATACTTGTAAGTTCAGTAATTTTAGATGAAAGAGGCTTACCAGGATTTATGAGTTCATTAAATCTATCGATTATTTCACCATTTTTTAATAAAACTGCACCGATTTCGATGATTGTATCTTCACCACCGGCGTTAAAACCTGTAGTCTCAAAGTCAAATACACAGTATGTAGCATCTAAACTCGGTTTATCGATTTCTCTTTTTACAATCGATACTGTGTCCTCGATCATCGTAAATTCAGCACCATATATGACTTTAAATTTATCCTCTTCGTTTTCGATACCCTTATTGAATGCACATACTTTGTGAAATGCTTCAGGATAACTTTGAGCACCATTGTGGTCCGTAATTGCAACTGATTTATAACCCATCTCTTTTAAGTTATCTAAGTACGATTCGACATTTAAGACCCCATCCATTTGACTCATCATAGTATGTGAATGTAGTTCTACCCTTTTGATTTTAGCATCATCTTTGATTTTGACCTCTTTACTCGGTATTAAAACTATATTTCGAGCATTTAATACTAGGTCCTTTGCATATTCATCAAATTTTATCGAACCTTCTATTTTAATCCATTTACCAACCTTCAACTCTTTTGAATATACTTTAAATTCATCGGAATTTCTAGTAAATATTTTAGCGACATATGAATCAGATTTATCCGTTATTTTTAAAGTCACTATTTTAAAGTTGTTTTTACTCGACTCAAAAAAGTCAGCATCAAAAATCTCCGCTTCAAATATGACAGAATTAATAGGTTCTATCACATTTTTCATCATTTGAGTGACTCCATTTATCTCATCGCCCAATATTATCTTATTTCCATCTTTGTCGATTTCTTTTTTAGGGATTTGCTCCTTTTTATAATTACTATAATTATTATAAGAATTATATGTTTTAGAAACAGGCGGGTCAATCTTAACTGAATTATTCTCATTGATAGATGGTTCTTTAGTTACAGGTGCTTCTAAAGAAGGTGAATCAAAATCATCAAAGGCAAAGAAAGCATCATCAGAGTATGGATACATTTCTTCGTTTGGGTCCTCTGGTGGAATGTCATTTATGTCGTATTCGGGATAGAAATCATGATCTGGCACTACTTGTGCATTTGGAGTATTAACTATATCTTTTTTCTCTTCTGCTTTTGGTGGAGAAATCATCTCACCTTCTTCACATTCCATTATACTTCTTATAGTCATTACAAGTGTATGCATATATGAATCATTTTGAACGCTTCCTCTAAATTTATACCAATTATCCTTTTTGAGGTTTTTAAGCAAGAATTGATATACCTGATTATCAGTTGTGAACAGTTTACAAGTAAAAGGATTATCACCATCACTCACCTTAATCGTGAAGATTTTATACTCACTTCTACTCGATTCAATCGCACGTATATCCGTGATATAGGCGCATATGTTTACTCCACGTTTTTCCTCAGTTATATCTTTAATCGGAGTGATTTTGGCATCGTTAAATGCAACGCCAAAGAGAGATGTACCCTTTATTTCTAAAACAGGTTTTGTCTTTTTTTCTTCATATGCAACAGTAGGAGTCTTGACTTCTATTTCAAAACTAGACTTTAAATTTTCTATTTCTTCTTGTACTTTCTTTCGCTTCGCATCATTCGTATATGTAGAAATAGTACATTCTAATAGGCCCATTTTAGTGAGCCATTCTATAATTTTTTCCCTCTTACTTTCAATTAAATTCTTCTCCACTGGGTTTGTGACTTCTATTTCTATATTTTTGTTTTTAACTGTAATATTATTTCCTTTTAAACTCTTAAGGGCTGGACTTTTTGTACTTAAGACGTTCATGTAATATTTTATATATGAGAGGATATCATCATCAGAATATCTATCATTTTTAATTATTAAATTAACTCTTGATACATCATCAAAACCATTTTTACAAATCTTTCTCAGTGACTCAAGCGTTTCCACCTCGATAGGTTTTTCATTTTTTATATGTAAATTCCAAATCTTATCAAGTTTTTGAACTACTACTTTTTCTACATCAGTATTTTCAAACGGTTTAGTGTTTGTGAAATTTATCTTTTTAAAAAATCTCTCCATTGCCCCTGCCATAAATTTCACTTCCCATTCACCAAAATTTTTACACACTAATTGTAACAAAATTATCTATAAAAAGGAATACTAATTTACATTATTTTATATTTTTTTTGAAAATCAAAAAAAGCGAGCATTTTAAACTCTACTCGCCCTTTAATAACCAATCGACTACATTTATTTTTGTTATACCATCATAATCGGCTTCTAAATCCATATCTAGTGTAAGTAATATTTTAGGATAATGGTCGCCTGTTTTTTGAAATGATTTTAATTCCCTTTCTAAAACTTGACTATTTATACTTTTTTGGAAGAATTACTTATCATAAGATATGTCGTAGTTACTAGGACCTTTAATGCATTTGCCATCTATATCAAATCTCGATGAGTGACAAGGACAATCCCAAGTCTTCTCAGTTTCATTAAATGTAAGACCGCATCCTAGGTGAGGACACCTATTTATAACAGTATGTACCTTTCCTTCTTCATCCGTATATCTCGCGATCGGTTTTCCATCAATACTCAAAAATTCGACGTTTTGTGAATACCATTTTTTGTTTTTATTGAGTTTTGAACCTAAGTATGATTTCGTATTAGTAAACATATAACTAGGTACTTTTGCCATGCCTTTTAAAGTTATTCTAATAGGAGAAAAATATGTTCTATACTCATTTTCTATCCCAAGTATTTCATCTGATATCATTTTAGCAGCAAGAGTACTATTAGTCATACCCCATGTATTATAACCATTTCCAATATAAAGATTAGGTTTAAGTTCTCCAATATATGGCATGTGGTCAGGTGTCATCATATCAGAATTAGTATATTTCATTACTATATCTTCATCTTTCAAGCCAAATATTTCTTGAACTCTCTTAAAATAATACCCATCATCCTGATTTTTACATAGGTCACTGCTCTTAGCAAGACTTATCTGGTATACCTCATCATCGACATGATATCTAAGTGAAAATGTCGGATTGTTAGTAGTTATACAAGTGAACTCTTTATCCTCTTTTGCTTTACTAACTATGATATACGACCTCTCTAAGGAACACTTAATAGGTGCTAAAAACGGAATTAGAAAATATGGATAATGACTTGCAAGTACTACCCTTTTTGCACGAATTATAGATTTATCCGTATGGCAAAGATACTCACCATCACATGATTCTATTTTCACTATTTTAGTATTCTCATAAATTTTAACACCACTATTAATTAGAACATCACTTAATCCATACAAATACTTAATCGGATTAAAAATATAAGTGTCATCAACGACATATGCTTTATAAGAATTTGCTTTTATAGGAAGTTTTTCTTCTCTCACAGGTACATTATTTTCTTCTAAAAATTCTACTTCTTGTTCTAGTTTTATAACTTCACTTTCTGAAGAAGCAAAGACAAAAGATTTTCTCTTCTCAAAACCACATGATATGTTTTCACTTTCTATAATTTTTTTGATTAACTCTATTGCTTCTCTTTGAGATTTTAAATACATCTTAGCATGTTCTATGCCTCTTGCACCCTTTATATCTGTATAAATACATTCTTGAAAATAATTTATTTTAGCAGTGCTGTTGAGAGTTACTCCATGTCCGATACTTCCAGCATCTACCACGCATACATCACCTTTATTCCTCAAATAATACGCGGTTTGAAGTCCTGTCATTCCTCCACCGATTATGAGGACATCGACACTTTTATTTGTAGCAAGAGTCTCAAAATTCTTTTTTTCAACGTTTAACTTCCATATACTCACATTATCACCTCTCTATTAAAAAAGAAGCTATAGAAAGTTTTTGAGCTTTTCTACTGCTTCTTCTTGGTCCTCAACATATTTTTGAACTAAATCGTTAACTCTATCATCTGAGTGCTTATGGTTCAAAAGTCTTCTACCTTCGATTATTCCCATATTTGTTCCTTGCATGACGAGTTCTGCAATTTTAGAATCGGATTTATCAAACATCGTTTTCATCTCAAGCGAATACCAAGTCATAGCTTTATTCATCGCGCTGGTCTCAGTCGGTTCTTCTCTTGAATACTTTGGATAAGTTTTGCTTATCTCTTCTAAAATCTCACTGTAGTTATTGTACTGCTCTTCAAGTATAGTCCTAAATTCAGTATCCTCTACTTTATCGAGAACAAATCTTATGGCATCTTCGCCCATACAAGCACCCTTATTAAGTTCGTCGAGTACGTCTATTTCTGTTTTATTTTCCACTTTTTATCCCTCCACGTTTAGTATTACCAAAATTTAAAAAATAATACACAAAAAAAATGGTCAACAACCACCTTTTTTTATCGAAAGTCTTTTTATATCACTTGCCAATATTTCATGTAGTAAAGTTTCTTCATCAGAATATTTTGAGTCTTTATCGTGTGTAGAGTTCTTCAAAACATCTCTTAAAGGAATAAGTCGCCAGTTCTCAGGATAAAACTCATTATAGAAATAGTCATCGATACATTTTATATCGATATCTCCACCTACATCTAAATACGTGTTTATGAATTGTCTTAAGTATGGGTCAAATGAATTCATACCATATATCATAGGTAACTCTAAGTCAGTTTTAAATTCTATTGCAAATAGAAGTGCACGTCTAGGACCTGCAAAATCTCTCCCTCTATCGATGAGTCTATACATAACAGATTTTAGTAAACCATTTTTGGTGTTATCTACTGCATATATTATCTCGTTTATCTCTGAGTATTCATCTAACTCTAGACCTTTAAGAGAAAAGAATGTACCCACCTCTCGTATGTTTAAACCGATGAGTTCTTCATTAGATATCAAACCATCGGTGTACTCATCTACACGCACAGCTTTAGTTATATTGCCGAGTTTATCCATGAATATATGTGACCTCGTTTTAAGTGTATCAAAATATGCGATTGGTGGACACTCAACTTCCTCTAAAAAACTCTTTTCGTATTCAGAAAGTGTACTATAAAATACATCATAGTTATAAAAATCACTCCAGTTTAGTCGATTAAGTCTATCATTATTACCTAAAATTTTATGTAAATAAGCATTGTCTGAGAATATATCCCTAGAAACATTTTCATCATTTTCAGAGTAAAATGGAAGTATTTTATTGAGTTCCGATTCAGGATACCTCATCTCGTACCACACGGCCATCTTTTCAATGAAATCCACTAGAGCAGTCGGGTCATCTTCACCTCTCCAGTCGATGTATTTTCCATACTGTATATCTATTGATAATTCCTCAATAGTTTTCATCATCTCTAGTTCACGTTTTTCTTCTAAAAGTTCCTCACGTTTTTTTTGAAAATCGATAATTTTTGCCATAACCACACCTCTTTTGGTATGTATTTTATCACAATACTCAAAAATTTCAACTCAATTTCTAATCTTTCTTTAAAACAAGTGACTTACCTTTTTCTGCCATTTGACATATAGAGCAAGATTTATTTTTTTCGCATAAAAGTTCATTGAACGCGATGAGTTTTTCTCTTTCAATTTTTAACTCAGCAATACGTTCATCGATATCAGAGTCATCTAAGTACTCCTTAACGACTTCTTTTAGTTCTTCGGTGTCATCGATTAAATCAAAAGGCACTGTATATACTCGGGCAGTATCCAGCATGAATTTATCCTCGAGAACTTTGTATTCTTTTTCTAATTTGTTTTTTTTCTTTTCAATTTTATCTTTTTCTTTTGAGTAATCTTCTAGTAAATGTTTATTTATTTTTAAACTTTCCTTTTCCATAAACATTATTGGTACAAAAAAACCAGAGAGAATAAAATAAATTATTCCAAAAAATAGATTATCAAGAAATGTAATGCTAAAAATAGATATAATTAGTAGAAACGCAGCAAATACTCCTAAGCCTAGTTGCTTTCCTTTATATGAACCAATTTTATTTAAAACACGTTTATACTCTCTATTTACGAAATCATAATTTTTTTCTACTAATTCTAATTCATTTCTTTTAAAAAAATACTCTTCAATTCCCTCTTCATACTTAGCAGTCGTGATATCTCCTTCACTATCAGTGACAAGTATTTTATCACCTACAAAAAATAATTTCTTATACATATAAATCATCCCTTCAATTTGAAAATTATTCTATCACATGACCAGTATATATTCAATCCTTTAAATTTTTTACTATAAATTCTATGACATTTTTGAAGTTTGTATCATCATTCATACTCGCTTTTTCTTCACTCGTGATATCTACAAAGTATTTATCAAGTCTTTTATCTATAGATATAGAATCCATCGGGTATCCTGGATTTCTTTTATCACTGGGATTTTCTATTATATAAAAATCCTCAAGGTTCCAAGTATATTCATGTTTTTTATTCTCACTTATCAAAACCATTCCATACACCCATTTGGCAGTCAATTTTCCATTTCCATATTTTCGTGCAATATTTGAATAGTACTCTATCATCTCATCATCATCAAGAACCCTACCACCCACTCTTCTCACATGAGTCCCCGGTTGTAATTCTTCAGGTATGTTTTCAATAAATAGGTTATTATCCATACCTATTGTAGGCAATCCAGTTAAATCATAATATGCCTTTGCTTTGATATATGCGTTCTCTAGAGCATTTTTTCCCGTTTCTTCTACCTCAATATTAGCATCTATATCGTTTAAGAGCAGTACCCTTATTCTATTTTTTTCAAGTTCTTCTTTATATCTTTTAATCTTTGCTGGATTAGTTGTTGCAAATAATACTTCTTTCATGTTACCTCCAAATTTATATAAGTATATCACATTAAATATTTTTTTGTAGAAAGATTATTGAAAAACGACCCTCGGGCTTTCTCAAACGAAATCCCTCAGGCCTTTTATTACCTCATGTTATTTCTTTATTTATTGCTTTGAGTTATTCTTTTGTTTCCCCAAATCGCGGGTCCTCGGCATTCCGGCGCGCGGAATACCTCGGACTTGCACAGTACTTCCACTCCACTTTTCTCGGGAACAAAACCATAGTACCGCCGCCGAAAAAATGAGGAGTCATTTTTTCGGGCACTCTCCGCCTTTTGTTTGGGTGGGCTTGTGCCTTCACACTGCTTTTTCGCCTTTCGCTTTCAGCTTCAGTCGGCAGTGAGCGGCACATCTTGTGTTCCCAGGCCTCTTAACTGTTTTGAGTATTCAGTGGTCAGTGATATAACTGGG